>NZ_JBFSTZ010000030.1:0-70691 GCF_041467155.1 Vibrio sp. 10N.247.310.23
CTGCGACCCCATCATTATGAGTGATGTGCTCTAACCAACTGAGCTAAGTAGCCATTTCCATATTGTTGCTCATTTCGAAACGTTGCCGCTTCGCTGTGAACGGGGCGCATTATGCGGAGTTGAGTGAAACCCGTCAACTTTTTTTTTGAATAAATCGCGAATAAACATCTGTTCGGTTTCTTTTTAGGCAAAGAGGCGTATTTGTCGACAAAAAACAGGTCTAAAAGGCGATATATATAGGAAGTTAAGTTTCTGGTGAGGGACAATTTAGAAAGGGGAAAAACAAAAAGGCCAGTGAATTCACTGGCCTTTTTTCTAGATGTTTAATCAGAATTATACATTGAAGCGGAAGTGAACAACGTCACCATCTTTAACGATGTATTCTTTACCTTCAAGGCGCCATTTACCTGCGTCTTTCGCACCGCTCTCACCGTTAAATTCGATGAAGTGATCGAATCCAACAACTTCAGCACGGATGAAACCTTTCTCGAAGTCTGTGTGGATCTTACCCGCTGCTTGTGGCGCAGTTGCACCTACAGGGATTGTCCAAGCACGAACTTCTTTAACACCAGCTGTGAAGTAAGTCTGAAGAGTCAGTAGTTCGTAACCAGAGCGGATCACTCGGTTAAGACCTGGTTCTTCGATACCCATATCCGCAAGGAACTCTTCGCGATCTTCGTCATCAAGCTCAGAAAGCTCTGATTCGATTGCTGCACAAACAGCAACAACAACGTTGTTTTCGTTTTCTGCGTATTCACGAACAGCGTCTAGGTATGGGTTATTTTCAAAACCATCTTCTGCAACGTTTGCGATGTACATTGTTGGCTTAAGCGTTAGGAAGTTTAGGTAGCCGATTGCTGCCGCTTCTTCTTTGCCAAGTTCAACAGTACGTGCCATACCACCTTCAGTTAGAACTGGAAGTAGCTTTTCTAGTACAGTGATTTCGAATTTAGCGTCTTTGTCGCCGCCTTTCGCTTTCTTCGCGTTACGTTGAATTGCACGCTCACAGCTGTCTAAGTCAGCCAGTGCAAGTTCTAGGTTGATCACTTCGATATCTTCAATTGGAGATACTTTGCCAGCAACGTGAACAATGTTTTCATTTTCAAAGCAGCGTACAACGTGACCGATAGCGTCAGTTTCACGGATGTTAGCTAGGAATTTGTTACCAAGACCTTCACCTTTAGATGCGCCAGCAACTAGGCCCGCGATATCTACGAATTCCATTGTCGTTGGAAGGATCTTCTGTGGATTAACAATTTTTGCTAATGCATCTAAGCGTAGATCTGGAACCGGAACGATACCTGTGTTTGGTTCGATCGTACAAAATGGAAAGTTTGCTGCTTCGATGCCTGCTTTAGTCAGTGCGTTAAACAGAGTTGACTTACCAACGTTTGGTAGACCAACGATGCCACATTTAAAACCCATGATATAAACCTTATTCTGCTTTGAACGTATGTAAGCGATTTTGTGCTTTTGGTAGGCCATCTTTTAATAAGATGTCTAGGCTGCGAACCGATTCGTCAACGACGGCCTCGATACACTCTTGCTCTTTTTGAGGAGCTTTGCCTAATACATAACCTGCAACTTTATCTTTGTGTCCTGGATGGCCGATGCCTAATCTAAGACGATAGAATTCTTTATTGTTACCCTGCTTGCTGATGATGTCTTTCAGACCATTATGTCCGCCATGACCACCACCTTTTTTAAACTTTCCAATACCAGGAGGCAGATCTAACTCATCGTGAGCGACCATGATCTCTTCTGGTTTAATTTGGTAGAACTTTGCTAAGGCTGCAACTGCTTTGCCTGACAAGTTCATAAAAGTCGTTGGGATCAGCAAACGAAGATCTTCACCGTGAACCATGATACGACCCGTTAGGCCAAAGAACTTTGGTTCGTTCTTTAGTGTCACGTTATGTACACGCGCTAATTCTTCAACTACCCAAGCGCCCGCGTTGTGGCGAGTTTTGGCGTATTCTGGACCTGGATTAGCCAGTCCAACGAGAAGTTTTATTTGTTGGCTCAAGGTATGGATCTCTCTTGGGATTTCAAAAAGCGCCGTATGATATCACAGTTTATGAAAAAGGTGCGAGCTAGCTGATAGCTGCGCGATTATTCCTGTTTGTGATAACTAGCAGTGCAATATTACTCAGACATAAAAAAAGCACTTCATTGACTGAAGTGCTTAATATCTTTCTCTCGCGTGTTTCTAAAACCAAGCTTTTGTAAAAAAAGCTATTGGGCTTTGATTAGTTGAACATCGCTGAGATTGATTCTTCGTTGCTGATACGACGAATCGCTTCAGCAAGCATGCGAGAAAGGCTAAGTGTTGTCACTTTACCCGTCGCAGCCATCTCTGGAGATAGAGAGATAGAATCCGTTACGATAACTTGGTCTAGAACAGAGTTCTTGATGTTGTTCGCAGCAGTACCAGAGAAAACAGCGTGAGTTGCGTAAGCGAATACACGCTTAGCACCGCGCTCTTTAAGCGCTTCAGCTGCTTTACATAGTGTGCCACCCGTATCGATCATGTCATCAACGATAACACAGTCACGACCTTCAACATCACCGATTAGGTTCATTACTTCAGAAACGTTAGCACGTGGACGACGCTTATCAACGATAGCGATGTCAACATCACCTAGCGCTTTAGCCGTTGCACGAGCACGTACAACACCACCAAGGTCTGGAGAAACCACTACTGGGTTTTCTAGGCCACGGTTAGCCATGTCTTCTAGAAGAACTGGAGTGCCGAAGATGTTATCAACAGGTACATCGAAGAAGCCTTGGATTTGCTCTGCGTGTAGGTCGATAGTAAGAACGCGGTCAACGCCAACGTTAGAAAGGAAGTCTGCAACAACTTTTGCAGTAATTGGCACACGAGCAGAACGTACACGACGATCTTGACGGGCATAACCGAAGTAAGGGATTACAGCAGTAATACGGCCAGCAGAAGCACGGCGCATTGCGTCAATCATTACCACCAATTCCATAAGGTTGTCATTGGTTGGTGCACAAGTTGATTGAATCAGGAATACATCGCTACCACGAACGTTTTCATTGATTTGAACAGCGACTTCGCCATCAGAAAAACGGTCTACAGTAGCATCGCCAAGAGAGATGTATAGACGATCAGCAATACGTTGGGCTAGTTCAGGTGTTGCGTTACCAGCAAATAGCTTCATATCAGGCACGGTGGAAACCTCGGGTTGCGTCCAGTTTTAAATAGATTGTGGGTGGGCTGATTGGTATTCAGCCAGAGTTTCTTTTAAAGGAGAAATGTTTCTTCCTTTCGCTACGAAAGCGGAAACTGTGTCAGGCAGTTGTTCTCGCACCAATTCGGCTTCTTTTTTGCTGTTAAATTCAGCAAAAACGCACGAACCTGTACCAGTCAATCTCGACGGCGCGTATTGTAGCAGCCATGAAAGTTGCTTATCAACCTCTGGGTACAGCATTCGCACAATTTTTTCGCAATCGTTTACGTATTCTTGCTCTAGAAGCGTTGCTAGCGCTCGCTTTGGCGTATTTCGAGTTAATTCTGAATGTTTGAATATGTCTGCAGTTGCTATGCTCACTTGAGGTTTGGCGACTAGATACCATTTTTCATCCGGATTAGCTGGTGACAATTGTTCTCCAACCCCTTCAGCAAAGGCGGCGTGGCCTCGAACGAAGACAGGAACGTCAGCACCAAGCTTCAAACCGATCTCTGCAAGTTGATCATCAGAAAGATTCAGTTGCCACAAGTAATTAAGCGCCACTAACACAGTTGCAGCATTTGAAGAGCCTCCGCCAATACCACCACCCATTGGTAGCACTTTCTTTAGCTCAATATCGGCACCGAAAGAGGTTGAGGTGTACTGTTGAAGTGCAGTAGCGGCTTTCCAAATTAGGTTGTCTTCAAGCGCTACCCCAGGGATTTCTGGTGTGATTGTTATCGAGCTAGTTTCTGAGTTTGCGGTAACCGTTAGTTCATCACCAAAATCGACAAACTGAAATAAAGTTTGAAGTTCGTGATAGCCATTGTCACGTCGACCTATGATGTAAAGAAATAGATTCAGTTTAGCCGGAGAAGGCCAATGCGTTGGCGTTGTTATCATTTTTTCAGTGTCCACTTCGAAACTACAATGTTGATTTTGTTATTGTCTTGCTTGAATGACAATCGAGTAGGGAGTGGGATTATCTCTACCTTAGTGTTGTCTTCACCCGATAGTTGCTTATTCGGCATCTCTGTATTGCGATAGTTAGCAAAACTCAGTGTCCATAATTGGTTGCTGACTTGTTTGGTGAGAGACTCAAGCGTGTTGGTCGTGTTCAATTGGTAGCTATCGGCTTGGTCTGGAATGCCAAGGAACCATTGTGGCAGGTGATCAATAGGGATCTGTAAACCTGTCAGCTGCTCAACCAAGACTGAAGCGCTCGCATGAGTAAATACTTGATCGCCATAGGTCACGACTTTTGCACCCGATGGATCTATGGTTAGGTTCAGTGCAGTTTGACCGAGAAAAGTAGTGAGCCTTAATTGACTTTGATTTGGTGAATGTTTCCAAATGAAATTTAGGCTTTGACGTTGCTCTGGGGAAATGTAAGCGAGCTTGCCTGAGGCTTGATAGTTGTCTATCTGTAAAAGCCGATCTTGATGACTTTGCCATTCAACGCTGGTTGGTTGTTCTGGGATAGACGAGCAACCCACCATAGTTATGGCCATAAAAATAAGAGACGCGATTTTGAGAAGCTTGCTCATGTTTGCTCACAACTTGTTCAAATTTATCTAAAAAACGCTTCAACTATAGCATTGAATTCACGAACTCAGGAAAACAAATCCCGCTTGCTCTTTAAATAGAGCCATGCATCAAGTAAAATTCGCCCCTTGTTTCCATTCCCTGATCGAGAACTTCTGATACATGTCTTTGCTTGCCGTAGGTATCAATCACAATACAGCGTCGGTTGAATTGCGAGAAAAAGTCGCTTTTGGTCCAGATAAATTATCTGAGGCACTCAAGCAACTTAACGCAAATGCACACGTGAATGGAAGTGTCATACTTTCTACCTGTAATCGAACTGAAGTGTATTGCGACGTTAAAGGCGTGGCTAAAAACAAACTCATCGATTGGTTGTCGGTTTTCCATCAAGTTAGCCCAGAAGAGCTAAAGCCAAGCCTTTATATCCATGAAGAGCAGGCGGCGATTAAACACTTAATGCGCGTTGCTTGTGGTTTGGACTCTTTAGTCTTGGGTGAACCGCAGATCTTAGGTCAGGTGAAGCAAGCGTATACGGACTCGCGAGAGAACAAATCCGTTGATGCTTCAATGGAAAAACTATTCCAGAAATCATTTTCTGTTGCGAAGCGTGTTCGAACTGAAACTGAAATCGGCGGAAGCGCGGTTTCTGTAGCTTACGCAGCCTGTACCTTAGCCAAGCATATTTTTGAATCCATCGCAGATTCAACCGTGTTACTGGTTGGTGCGGGTGAAACCATTGAGCTGGTGGCTAAGCACCTTTCGGCGAATGGCTGTACAAAAATGATTGTGGCGAACCGAACTCGAGAACGTGCTCTAGGGCTAGCAGAAGAATTTGGTGCTGAAGTGATCAGCTTGAATGAGATCCCTGATCATCTTCATCGAGCGGACATCGTAATTAGCTCAACCGCAAGTCCATTGCCTATTATCGGTAAGGGTATGGTTGAGACTGCTCTAAAAACAAGAAAGCATCAGCCGATGTTATTGGTTGATATTGCCGTTCCACGTGATGTGGAATCGCAGGTTGGTGATCTAAATGATGCCTACCTTTATTCGGTTGATGATTTGCAGTCGATTGTTGATGGCAATATCGAACAACGTAAAGTTGAAGCGATTCAAGCTGAAGCGATCGTCAGTGAAGAAAGTGCCGCGTTCATGAGTTGGATGCGCTCTTTACAAGCGGTAGACAGTATTCGAGATTACCGTAAATCGGCTAACGAAATCCGCGAAGAATTATTAAGTAAAAGTTTACAATCGCTTGCCGCTGGCGGTGACCCTGAAAAAGTTTTACTCGAGCTCAGCAATAAGCTCACAAACAAATTGATCCATGCTCCAACGCGCGCACTTCAAAGTGCAGCTGAGCAAGGAGAACCTGCAAAATTAATGGTCATTAGACAGAGTTTGGGCTTAGAAAACCCTCAATAATATTAGACCTCCAACAAGATAAGACATTATGAAAGCCTCGATTCTAGTAAAGCTTGAAACACTTGTTGAACGCTATGAAGAAGTTCAACATCTACTTGGTGATCCAGATGTAATCGGGAATCAAGACAAATTCCGTGCACTTTCGAAAGAATACTCTCAACTTGAAGAAGTGACAGCTTGCTTCCAGTCATACCAGCAAGCGAAAGAAGATCTAGAAGCTGCTGAAGAGATGGCAAACGAAGACGACGCAGAAATGCGTGAAATGGCTCAAGATGAAATCAAAGATGCGAAAGCAGCAATTGAGCGTCTGACTGATGAGCTACAGATTCTTCTTATTCCAAAAGATCCAAACGATGAGCGTAACTGTTTCCTAGAAATCCGCGCAGGTGCGGGTGGTGATGAAGCAGGTATCTTCGCGGGCAACCTGTTCCGTATGTACTCTAAGTTTGCTGAGAAGAAAGGTTGGCGTGTTGAAATCATGAGCAGCAATGCTTCTGAGCAAGGCGGCTACAAAGAGATGATCGCTAAGGTTAGTGGCGACGCTGTTTACGGCACCATGAAGTTTGAGTCAGGCGGTCACCGTGTACAACGTGTACCTGAAACCGAATCTCAAGGCCGTGTTCACACGTCAGCATGTACGGTTGCGGTTATGCCTGAGATCCCAGAAGCGGATCTTCCAGAAATCAAAGCGGGCGACCTTAAAATTGATACTTTCCGTGCATCAGGCGCGGGTGGTCAGCACGTTAACACCACGG
Organism: Vibrio sp. 10N.247.310.23; assembly: GCF_041467155.1. Taxonomy (NCBI): domain Bacteria; kingdom Pseudomonadati; phylum Pseudomonadota; class Gammaproteobacteria; order Vibrionales; family Vibrionaceae; genus Vibrio; species Vibrio sp. 10N.247.310.23. Next base: position 6,917 of record NZ_JBFSTZ010000030.1, read on the forward strand.
ATTCAGCAATCCGTATTACTCACTTACCAACGGGTACAGTAGTAGAGTGTCAGGACGAGCGTTCTCAGCATAAAAACAAAGCGAAAGCGATGGCTGTTCTTGCTGCTCGTATTGTTCAAGCAGAAGAAGAGCGCCGCGCGGCAGCGGTTTCTGATACACGTCGTAACCTACTAGGTTCGGGTGACCGTAGTGACCGTATTCGTACGTACAACTACCCACAAGGCCGTGTTTCGGATCACCGTATCAACCTTACAATTTACCGTCTTAACGAAGTACTTGAAGGTGACATGCAAAGCTTGCTTGATCCTGTACTTCAAGAGCACCAAGCCGATCAGCTTGCTGCACTTGCAGAGAACAACTAACCAGTATGCAGTCAGCATATACGGTTGAAAGTGCTTTAAAAGCAGCAATCGTAAAGCTTCAAGAGGGTGATAACACATCACCCTCTATTGATGCCGCGGTACTGCTTTGTCACGCCTTAGATAAACCAAGATCTTACCTACTGACTTGGCCTGAGAAGCATCTCACCTCAGAGCAAGAGTCTGAATTCAATGCCCTTCTAAAACGTCGCTTAACCGGTGAGCCTGTGGCTTACATAATTGGTGAGCGTGAGTTTTGGTCACTGCCGTTAAAAGTTTCCCCTTCTACATTAATCCCACGCCCAGATACCGAGCGTTTGGTTGAGGTAGCTTTGGATAAAACGTACGGCAAGCAAGGCGCGATTCTCGATTTAGGGACTGGTACAGGTGCTATCGCGTTAGCATTGGCGTCTGAGATGCCGAATCGACAGGTAACGGGTATTGATCTTCGCCCTGAAGCACAGCAGCTTGCTACAGAGAATGCACAACGTCTCAACATCACCAATGCGACTTTTTTGCATGGTAGTTGGTTTGAGCCTTTGAGCTCTGAAGGCGTTGTGAAATTCTCTCTGATTGTTTCTAACCCGCCATACATTGAGAAGAATGATCCTCATTTGTCTCAAGGCGATGTGCGTTTTGAGCCGATCACAGCACTGGTTGCTGAAGAGAAAGGGCTTGCAGATATTCGATACATTTCTGAAAACGCACGTGGCTTTTTGGAAAATGAAGGTTGGTTAGCATTTGAACACGGCTATGACCAAGGTTTGGCAGTTCGTGAGATTATGCAGGCGCTCGGTTATCTCGATGTTGTCACAGAGAAAGATTACGGTGGTAATGACCGAGTGACATTGGGTCGTTACTGTTCATAGTTAGTGATTGTTAATCGTCTTGTGAGCAATGGATGATGAACTTGCTAAATTGATACCTTTAACTCGACAATACATTTAACCCGATAATGCATTTAACGCAGAAATACAGAGATTTTATGCAGAACTACAGAGCATTAACGGGTATTGTGAGGCTCGTGTTAACGAAAGCACATATAAAAATATAAAGGAATACCATGTACGAAGGTCTAAAACATTTTCACCTATTAACGATTGCTATAAGTGCGCTACTTCTCTCGATTCGTTTCGCTCTTATGATGGCTAACTCACCTAAGCTTAAGCATCCTTTCTTGCAGCGTTTCCCTCATATCAATGACTCGTTGCTATTGCTATCGGGTATTGGTTTGATTTTCATCACTGGCTTTATTCCATTTACACCAGCAGCACCATGGTTAACCGAAAAACTAACTTGTGTTATGGCTTACATCGCATTAGGTTTCTTTGCGCTTAAGCTAGGTAAAAACAAGCTACTGAGAGTATTCTCTTTCTTTGGTGCGCTTGGCTGGTTAGCGATGGCAGGCAAAATCGCAATGACCAAGACACCAACATTTTTCGGTTAATTATCTCCTTATTTCGGTTAACTATCTATGTACGAATTTTTTGATGAAGACTTTGACCAGCTAGAATTAGCTGAAGGTGCATTGATCTTAAATAAAGCGATTAACCCAGAAACTCAAGACAGTTGGGCAGAGCAAGAGCTGGCGAGATTGTTAAAAGACGCCGAGTTTGCTTTGGTTAATGAAACCGATGAACAGCAGAAGTTTGAATCTTTTATTCGACTATTCTTTTATGAATGGGGTTTTGCTGGCGATAAAGATGCGTATTTCTCTTCGGAAAACGCGTTCATCGATAAAGTGCTTGAGAGAAAGAAAGGCATTCCAGTGAGTCTGGGGGCGATCTTTCTTTTTCTAGGTCGCAAGCTAGGCTTTCCTGTAGAGGGCGTCTCTTTCCCGACTCAATTCTTACTTAAAGTAAGTTGGTACGGGCAAGCTGCAGCCTATATTAACCCTTATAACGGTGAGTATGTTGGCGAACAAACGCTGCGAGCATGGTTAATTGGACATGACGGCCCATTAGCTAAGGTGAAACCTGAGCACCTAGAAGTCGCCGACCACCCAACAATTATTGGTAAGTGGTTAGCCCTGCTCAAGAGTGCACTGCTGCGAGAAGAGCGTTATACGCTTGCATTGAAGTGTACTGACCTTGCTTTGACGTTTGTACCTGATGACCCATATGAAATCCGTGACCGCGGTTTTATCTATCAGCAGCTAGACTGTCACCAAGTAGCCGCAACCGATTATCAATATTTTATCGACCAATGCCCAGATGACCCTGCATCTGAGTTACTGAAATCTCAAGTGAACGTCATGAACGAAAAGACAGTGGTCGTTCACTAATTAATAATTACTTAGAGAGAATATGATGGAACAAAAAACAGTTCACATTGGCGATATGCCAATTGCAAACGACAAGCCATTTACGCTATTTGCAGGCATGAACGTTCTTGAATCTCGCGATCTTGCTATGCAGATCTGTGAGCACTATGTAAAAGTAACCGAAAAGCTAGGCATCCCTTACGTATTTAAGGCGTCTTTTGATAAAGCGAACCGCAGCTCAGTTCATTCATACCGTGGTCCAGGAATGGAAGAAGGTCTTAAAATCTTCCAAGAGCTGAAAGATACTTTCGGCGTGAAGATCATTACTGATATCCACACAGAAGCTCAAGCTCAGCCTGTTGCGGATGTGGTTGATGTAATCCAACTACCTGCATTCCTAGCTCGTCAAACTGATCTTGTTGAAGCAATGGCTAAGACTGGCGCGGTAATCAACGTGAAGAAGCCTCAGTTCATGAGCCCGAATCAAGTTGGCAACATCGTTGATAAGTTCGCTGAGTGCGGTAATGACAACATCATCCTTTGTGAGCGTGGCGCTTGCATGGGTTACGATAACCTTGTTGTGGATATGCTTGGCTTTGGCGTAATGAAGAAGTCTTCAAACGGTAGCCCAATCATCTTCGACGTGACGCACTCTCTACAAATGCGTGACCCATCAGGTGCTGCATCTGGCGGTCGTCGTGAGCAAACGGTTGAACTTGCTAAAGCGGGTCTTGCTACGGGTATTGCGGGTCTGTTCATTGAAGCTCACCCAAACCCAGACCAAGCTCGTTGTGATGGCCCATCTGCGCTACCTCTAGACAAACTAGAGCCGTTCTTGAAGCAGATGAAAGCACTTGATGACCTTATCAAAGGCTTTGAGCATATTGATATTAAATAATTGAGATGGATGTGAAGTAACGGAAACGTTATTTAACAAAGTTGATCTAAGAAAGCCCAGTTCTCTGAATTGGGCTTTTTTTAATCTCGTAAAAGCAGCCGAACATAAACCGTTCATTTAAAGAGTTGTTAACGTGGCGGGTTATTACCTAAGAAACTCTTATATGAGTGTGAGGTCAGTCCTGTTTGCAGTAAATTACTGATATTCATCACACTTTGTAAGTAAACGATTGCTTGTGATGCAGGGGAAGTTTGAGTGTAATCTCATAATTTTGTTACACTTAACTGTTGACCTATGCGTGACCAATTCGACATAAATATGAAATCGTCGTGTTACATCTAGAATGTTAATTTAAGATTAGTCATGTTGAAGTCTTATTGTTCGAACTCCAGGAAAGGGGTCGCAATAGATTATAAAAAGCAGTGGATTCCCTAAAAAGTTCAAAGGTATGACAATGAAGCAACGCCTTATTCTAAAGACAGCACTAAGTGCTGCAATTCTAGCTACTCTAGCTGGGTGTGCGTCTCAATCAGCTCATGATTGGAACCAAGACGAAACTTACAAGCTAACGATTCTTCACACAAACGATAACCATGGTCGTTTCTGGCAGAATAAATATGGCGAATACGGCATGTCTGCACGTAAAACGCTAGTTGACCAACTTCGTTCAGAAGTTGAAGCAGAAGGCGGTAGCGTGTTGCTTCTATCTGGCGGTGACATCAACACGGGTGTTCCAGAGTCAGACCTTCAGGACGCAGAACCTGATTTTAAAGGTATGAACAAAATTGGTTACGATGCCATGGCATTGGGTAACCACGAGTTTGATAACTCTTTAGACGTATTACAAAAGCAGATCGACTGGGCTAACTTCCCAATGCTATCTGCAAACATCTACGATAAAGCGACAGGTGAACGTAAGTTCCAAGCTTACGAGATGTTCGAAAAGCAAGGCATCAAGATTGCGGTTATTGGTTTAACAACTGAAGATACCCAAAAGATTGGTAACCCTGAATTTATCGCAGGCATCGACTTCCGTGATCCTAAAGAAGAAGCGAAGAAGCTAATCGCTGAACTTAAAGAAACAGAAAAACCGGATCTAATCTTTGCTGTGACTCATATGGGTCACTACGAAAATGGCCAACGTGGTGTCAATGCTCCGGGTGATGTCGCACTTGCTCGTTACCTAAACGAAGGCGATCTAGACATGATCGTTGGTGGTCACTCTCAAGAGCCTGTATGTATGGAAGGCCCTAACGTTGCGAAGAAAAACTTCAAGCCGGGTGATGAGTGTAAGCCTGACGTACAGAACGGTACTTACATCGTTCAAGCTCACGAGTGGGGCAAGTACGTAGGTCGTGCTGATTACGAATTCCGTAATGGCGAGCTAGAGATGGTGAGCTACGACCTGATTCCAGTTAACCTTAAGAAGAAAGTTAAGATCGACGGTAAGAAGCAACGTGTTCTTATTCAAGATGAAATCGCACAAGACCCAGAGCTACTTGAATTCCTACGTCCTTTCCAAGAGCAAGGTCAGGCACAGCTAGAAGTTCAAATCGCTGAGACAAATGGCAAGCTTGAAGGCGATCGTAACGTCGTTCGTTTCCAACAGACCAACCTAGGTCGTTTGATTGCGACTTCTCACATGGAGCGTGCAAAAGCAGACTTCGCTGTGATGAACTCTGGTGGCGTTCGTGACTCAATTGAAGCCGGTAATGTTACTTACAAAGATGTACTGAAGGTACAGCCTTTTGCAAACATCCTGACTTACACAGACATGACGGGTAAAGAAGTTCTGGATTACCTAAATGTAGTAGCGACTAAACCAATCGATTCTGGTGCTTACGCTCAGTTTGCTGGAATCTCTATGACAGTAGCGAACGGTGAAGTATCGAATGTATTCATCGGTGGCAAACAGCTTCGTCTAGACGAAACTTACCGTTTCACAGTACCAAGCTTTAACGCTGCTGGTGGTGACGGTTACCCTAAACTGTCTGATCACCCAGGTTACGTAAATACTGGTTTTGTTGATGCTGAAGTACTGAAAGAGTACCTAGAAGCAAACAGCCCGGTTGACGTGAACAAGTACGCGCCTTCAGGCCAAATAGTTTACAAGTAATTGAATCCAAGCAATTGTATCAATAGGTGCTAAATTAGATTGACTCTAGCACCATGATAAATTTAACTAAAGCGACGCCTCGGCGTCGCTTTTTGTTTATCTATCGTTTGGATTTGTTATGACCCCAGCAATCAATCTCGCCAAGAAAAAGAAAATCGCTCATAGCGTGCATCAGTACCATCATGATGCCAATAATACGAACTATGGTTTAGAAGCCGTTGAAGCGCTTGGTCAAGATCCCAAACGTGTATTCAAAACGCTGTTGTTCTGCTTGAATGGTGTGGCGAAAGATTTGGCAGTCGCCGTTATTCCTGTCGACCAGAAGCTAAACCTAAAGCTGGCAGCAAAAGCGGCGAAAGGCAAAAAAGCAGAGATGGCTGATCCAGATATTGCTCAGAAAACCACGGGTTATGTTGTTGGTGGCATTAGTCCGCTTGGTCAGAAGAAAGCACTGCCTACCTTCGTTCATTCCAGTGCGACAGATTTTGAAACGATATGTGTGAGTGCAGGTAAGCGTGGGCTAGAGATTGAATTAGACCCAAAAGACTTAACATTTCTGACTCGCGGTCAGTTTGCTGATTTATGTTTATAGATTGTCGTCGTCATGATGATAAAACTATCGAATGACCAACAAAAACGCCCGCTAGACTAATCTAGCGGGCGTTTTTATATCGAGAGTCTCGTCTTACTGATTCAGACTACTTCTTCAGACCTAAAGTACCACCAACACGCTTTGGTGCAGGTTTGTTCGGTCTGTTTGAATCTTGGCTGCGGTTTGCCGGCTTCCCGCTTCTACGATCGGTATTATCGCGATCTGTGCGATTGCGATCCGAACGATTTCTATCTGAATTAGAACGCTCTGAACGAGAGTTCGATTTCCAGTTCTCGGTATTACCACCGCTTTCACCATTCGATGAATTGCGGCCACGCTTTGAATTAGGTGCATGACGGAATTCATCCGCATTGTTACCGCGGTAGGTGCGTGTACGGTTCTCGTTTTGATTACGGCGTGCTGTTGAAGCTTGGTTCTCTTCACGGCTATCAAAAAGTTTCGCGTCAGTCGCTTTGCGAATGCGTTGACCTTTCGCGTTCATTTTTGACGCATCTTCCGTACTTACTGAGCCTTCACACATCGCTAAAATTTCAGTGATCTCTTCGTCGCTCAGGTAGCGCCATTTGCCGTTAGGAATACCGTCTAGTGAGATATTCATAATACGAACACGACGCAGTTTAAATACTTCATAACCGAGCGCTTCACACATACGGCGAATTTGGCGGTTAAGGCCTTGTGTTAGCGTAATTCGGAATGAGAACTTAGTCTCTTTCTCTACTTTACATGGCAAAGTGACTGTATCGAGAATGTGAACGCCAGCGCCCATTTGCTTCAAGAATTCCGTCGTAATCGGCTTATCTACACGCACCACGTATTCTTTCTCGTGGTTGTTACCTGCACGTAGGATCTTGTTTACGATGTCGCCGTCATTGGTTAGGAAGATAAGGCCATCAGAAGGCTTATCTAGACGACCAATCGGGAAAATGCGCTTGTGGTGGCCAATAAAGTCGACGATGTTGCCAGGAATATCACGCTCAGTCGTACAGGTGATACCTGTTGGTTTATTGAGAGCAATGTAAATCGGCTTCTCTTTTGAGCGAACAGGCTTATTGTCGATCTCAACATCATCACCTGGCAAGACTTTAGTACCCATTTCAGGGATCTTACCGTTAATAGTAACTCGGCCTGCATCAATCAGTTTATCGGCTTCGCGGCGTGAGCAAAAACCAGTTTCACTGATGTATTTATTAAGGCGTTTAGCTTGGGATTCTTGTGACATGATATTCTCTTAGCGTTTCACAACGGAAATGTAGATAAACAAAAAGCAACCTTTGGATAGTTGCTTTGAGTTGAAATTCGTTAACTGAGGTAATTTTAGCACTTGGTGTGAGTCTAGGCACGAAATATCGATCTTGATGCAAAATCGTTACTAGTCCATTTATCTATCTCAACCTATTAACTGGTGCGTTTTTGATGGCGCTCTCTGTTCTCTAGCTTTTTCTCATTACTCTTTCTGAGCATTACGTAGACTGCGCCCGTACCACCATGAAATTGCTGAGCAGAATGAACACATTGAACGTCGTTGATTTGTGTTAGCCAATTTGCCACGTAGCTTTTCATCATTGCAGGTGGATTCGAACGCTCACCCTTACCATGAACAATGATGACAGTACGAACATCCATTCTTAAACACTGACGCAAAAATGAAAGCACTTCGTTACGTGCGTCTTTCAGTGTTTTCCTATGAAGGTCGAGCTTGGCTTGAATAGGGTATTTTCCTAGGCGCAGCTTTTTGTATACGCCTTCTTGTACACCGTCTTTTTTATAAGCAACAACATCGTCTGGCTTGATCATTGGCGAATAGTCTAATGATAAGTAGTCTTTCTCGTCGTCAGACAGCCACATAGCGGCTTCACGCTTAGCAAGGTGAGATTCGGTGACTCGGTGTACTTTCTGGTGTTCAGCGGTGTCATGGTCGATACGTTTAACATCGCCCATCATTTCTTGGAATAGATCTAAGTCATCAGCATGAGACATAGTGTGTATCTCAAGTTGGAGAAGGATAGGGTAAGTATACCTAAGTTGAGGTTAGGTTTAAAAATGAAAAAACCGGAGAAGACAATAAGTCTGCTCCGGTGCAAAGCGTTTTGACATTTACTTATAAAGTAAAAGAATACTTAAAAGTAAATGATTTAGGCAGAGCGATTCTAGTGAGGAGATTTTTCAGTCATAACTTTGTATATGAAGAAGCCTCCATAAAACATCATGAGACCCAGAGCCCCGAAGATTACTATCATTGAAGATAGTCCCACCGCATTACCAAATAGGAGATCTAGCCAAAAGTCCATGTGTATACCTCAAAGTTATATGACATGGCTTAGTGTATTAACAAGCATTATCAATTCACTGATCTGGATCAATCCTGTTTCATAAGTTAAATACTTGTTGGTAACTGTGTGTTTTTCGTCACATCATGCTCGTTGTTGTATGTCTTTTGTTCGAACGATTCAAAATCGCAATAAATATGAGAAAAAGCCCTTGCGGATAAATTCAGAACCCGTATTATACGCTCCATCGACAGGCAATGAGCCAGTTAGATATCTCGGTGAATAGCGCAGCTTGGTAGCGCATCTGGTTTGGGACCAGAGGGTCGGGGGTTCGAATCCCTCTTCACCGACCACATTAGAAAAAGCCGTAGCAGAAATGCTACGGCTTTTTTGTATTTGGGATTTCTACATTCTAACTGCATTGACTGTTTATGGTTGAGGGCAGAGAGTTAGGTCTATTGGACAAACTCATTTGTCGCAACGTTGTTCTTAACCCAGATCAAAGCTTGTAAGCGATTCTTCACCTTGATTTTTTTAAACGTGTTGTGAAGGTGTGCTTTGACCGTATTCTCACTGACATAGAGGGTATCTGCTATCTGAGTGTTAGATGCTCCATCACCGAGTAACTTAATGATCTGCTGCTCGCGTTTGGTCAGCTTGAGGTAATAAGGACTGGTTTTCGCGCACTGCCTCTCTCTGTAGAAGCTAATGTACTGGTAAATGAGCTTTCTACTCATCCACATCTCGCCTTGCAAAATGCAGTTAAAGCCGGCCACGAGCTTTTCAAGCGTGTCCGACGTATAAAAAATGCCGACAAGATACTGCCATTTAAGCATTTCAGAGTGCGGGAAATCGCCTGGTGTATTGAGTAGCACTTCATGGACATCACTTGCTACGTCATCTCTGAGCTCCTGGTATTTCTCAATGTATTGCTTACTCATTGTCGGGAAATCAATAATAATCAGAACTAAGTCATCGTTTTTTAGGGATTTAGCACTGAGCCTTTCCGGTGATATGAGTTTTATGTTCAGGTTAACTTTCTGTTCTATAGACTCTTTTAGTAGTATCGATTGTAAATTGTTCTCCGCAAGTAAAATGGCGTTATGAGCCTCCAGTTTAGCCATGTGGAACTCCTTTTCTTAACTCATTACTTGAACTTTAGGTGTTTTAGTTTAAAGCACGTATTGTTATTTTGCTAATTTTTAAAGCTAATTATTCATCAAATCTATGAAATTAATTTAATAGTATTGTCGAAGGTAAAATAATACTTAAGTAGAAAGAGGGAATTACCGAGATTTATGGTTTTATTTTATTGATTGTACAGTCTTTATGAATTTTCCAGATCCCCTTGTTTGGGTGAAGTTTTATAGTGGCAGGAAACTGATTTATATTAATAATCAACGTTGTAATACCACTATTCGTATTCTGGTTGAAATTAGAGTTGGTGTTCGTACTCAACGTTAATGAAGATGCCACACTGTTATTTATGGTCAGAATAAGACTTTTATTTTTTATCAGGCACTGTACTGAATTTAAATCAGAAGAAAATCCATTAAAATGGAAAGAAATAAATAAAACGGCGATCAACGCCGTTTTAATATATGCACTCTTTATCATATTAATTCTGATAAATTATACCGACATTACCAATTGCGCCATTACCTGAAACGAGAGCAGTATCATAAGAGGTTTGTTCAATCATAAATTGGTTTGAACTGCTGTTTGTTAAGCTAACAATGGCATCTGAATGAGATCCTGTTTGTAACGTGAATACTCGGTTATCGCTACTGCTCACGAGATCGATATCGACATAGTTATCGTCGCCACCACCAACATCGGTGTTGACTATCGTTTGAACATAGTTATTATCGCCGCTGATATCGATGTCTACATCATTATTATCAACACTCGCGTTACTAAACTCGGTATAGGTTGTATTGGAGTTACCAGAGACATTCACATCAGCTTCATTGTAGTCAGCACCACCTAGAGCATTGACGACAGAGATGTTCTCGTTACCCACTTGTGTAACTCGTAAATCATTGCTTCGACCATAAGGTTGAACTGTAATTTGGGCTTGGTTACTAACACCATCTTGATCAACCCAGGCGTTGTTGTTTACATAGCGTAACTTAACGTGAGCTTCATTGAGATTGCCATCTTGTTGAACCACTACGTCAGAGTTATAGCTAGCATGTGTGTCAACTAGTGCAACATGCCCATCAGTAACACCAGACGTGTTCTGGTTAATGGTGACATTGGCATTATCGCCACTACCCATTTGCCAAACGGCAGTATTATCCATCGCTAAAGGTTGAATACCGGCTACTGTCGATGATATGCCAAGATCGGTTGTTCCTTCTATTGTCCCCAACGCTGGCTCAGAGGCTGGAAAAGGAGCAGGTAAATTATCTGCGTATGCTGCATTAAAGCCCAGAATAGCACCGACTATAATTCCAATTTGTGTAACTTTCATAAGTTGTATCCTTATACATTTCCATGTCGACTATGTTGTTACTTCATCGAGAAGCAACGGTGAATCAAGCTTTCCATACTGCGCGCTAATTGGCTTGATTGATGTGAATTCTCATTGAGCTAGACGCTTTCACTAAAGCAAAGTCGTTGCCGTCTTGAGAAATTCCTAAATTACTTCTTCCAGAACCAACCAAATAAGCAGTATTGCCATTGCCTTTTTGGTCAATGCTCAGCTGACTACTCTGTCTTGAGACGTTAGCTTGTCCGATAACTGCTAAATTGTTATTCCCGTCTTGGGAAATAAGCGCTTCAGAATTTACTCCGAGTTGCCCAATTGCGGCATCGTTATTTGAACCATTCTGGTCTATTAAGGCGGTATTATTGCGCCCTGTTTGACCAATGTATGCGGAGTTAGAACTTCCGCTTTGCGTTATCTTCGCTCTGTTGTTCGCGGTAATACCAGGACTGCGTTGCTTTATTATTGCTATTGAATCAGTAGCATTAGATATATTTAATTCTGAATAATTATCTAAATCTCCAGAAGAGAAGCTTTCTAAATAATTATAATCATTGACTATATCTTGATTAACATTATGTAAAAAATCCCCTTCTATATCTGACGCGATAGCATTATTAAAACCTCCTGATAAAAAATATAAACAAGTTAAGCTGATAAGTGATGCTTTCCCAATTACCATCATCTTTACCTTAAAGTGTTCGTGATTATGATCCCTACGAAAATAAACTGCGTAGGGAATGAGTGAACCTTTGTCTTATCGAAATCCTAGGCCTTGAATTTACGAACAGCTATAAACTTAAAGTTGAAAATATTTAGTTGTTCATATGAAATTTAATTAGTATTTGACCGAATCCTACCAACCTTAGTTAATCAATTCCCTTCAGTAATTAATTCGAAAGTTTATATATGCCACTGTAAGCATGAATTACGCTTTATTCAGTTTCAACGAATCACATTCTCATTTTGTAAATAGACTTTGAATGGGAGCACATATGAAAATCAAGCTGCTTACAATAACTCTGCTTTCCTTTGCTCTTCATGCAGAAGAAAAGAGTCATGGTCTTGAAAATGCTGCTCCTTTAGAAAATGGACAAAAACTTGAGGACTCGACAAATAATCTTAAGGAAAAATTCAATGACTTCAGTGAAGTCGATGGAATCATTGTGGACAGAACCATTACGCGGTTGGGAGAGGATTTCTATTTTTTCTTCTCGCAATCGCTCAATGATAGTTATCCCGACCTTAAGGAAAATTTGACGGTAAAAGAAAGGCCAACGGCGTTATCAGGAAGCATCATAGAGGTTCAACACTCTAGAAAACCGATCTTCCGTACGGCGTTGTCCCCTGGTCGTAGACAAGCGAAAGAACGCGCTGCCGATGCAACACGAGTGGTTGGGAATTACATCATCCGATGGCAAGCGGAACGGATCTTTCAGGACACTTACGATCTAGACCATGATGAATTTTAAGGAGCCAAGGATGTCGATATTTTTCAGAAAGGCCGCGCTCATTGCGCTGATAGTTTCGCCTTCGGTTTACTCAAGCGAATTAGTTTATACGCCCGTAAATCCAAGTTTTGGCGGAAACGCTTTAAACAGTTCTCACCTTTTTAATCACGCTAATGCTATCAATGATTATGAAGACCCAAGTGCAAGGGATATCTTTGATGAGCAAGAATCAGCCTTAGATCGTTTAGCGTCTAGTTTAGAGTCCCGTTTAATTAGCCAATTGCTTGCTGACGTGGGTAATGGAAACACGGGGCAGTTGGAAACTGATGATTTTTTCCTGAATATTGTGGATGATTCCGGGACTTTGTTGGTTCAAATCGTCGATAAAGAGACTGGGGAATCAACAGAAATCAGTGTTTCGGGACTAAACCCAGACCTCTAATCACAAGGATTGTGTTATGAAATCGATCATTATCGTCTTCTTGACCTTTGTGTTGGGAGGGTGCACTTACTCTATGCAAATTCCAGAGACTTCTGAAACGCCAAAACTGATGCCGAGAGGATCGACTTATACCGATCTTATCTCATTACCTCAGCCTCGCGGGAAAATATTGGTCTCAGTTTATGACTTTAGAGATCAAACAGGCCAATACAAGCCTCAGCCAAACAGTAACTTTTCCACAGCAGTGCCACAGGGTGGGACGTCTTTATTGACGACAGCACTTATCGACTCTCAGTGGTTTGTACCTCTGGAGCGTGAAGGGCTCCAAAACTTATTGACTGAACGTAAGATCATTCGAGCGGCTCAGAAAAAAGATAAGGTCGTAAATAATCATGGGGCAGACTTGTCGTCTTTGAGTTCCGCTAACATCGTCATCGAAGGCGGGATTGTGGCTTATGACTCGAATATCGTGACAGGCGGTGCGGGTGCTAAGTATCTTGGGATCGGTGGTTCTGGACAATATAGAACGGATCAAGTCACTGTGAATTTAAGAGCCGTTGACGTTAGAACCGGGCAAGTTCTATTGAGTGTCACCACCACTAAAACTATCTCTTCACACGAGATTGGGTTCGGCGCATTTCGATTTGTTGATTACAAAGAACTGTTGGAAGTTGAAATGGGCTATAGCCAAAATGAACCGGTCAATATTGCTGTGATGTCTGCTATTGATGCCGCGGTGATTCATTTGATTGTGAAAGGAATGAAGCGTGGAATGTGGTCGCCGGGCGATCCGAATGCATTAGAAAATCCGATTATCGCACGTTATTCCGAAGCGAGTACAGACATACTTTAAGCTACCGAGTAAGCAGCAAAATAGGGCTATGCGGAAAACGGACCTTTCCCTTAGCCCTGTTTTTTTCTTCAAGCAACTCAATGATCAATTCACATCGCACGTAATATCTTTTATCGGTGTTTCCGAGGTAACAAAACAAACATACGCTTCCGCTGGCTTATTCGGGCCTATTCGAATGTAACCTGCCTTTATTTCATCTTCATCAAACGTCACCGAGTGAGAGCTTCCCGTTTGGTTGTCGTAAAAGTTTGCTTCAAAATTGTTGTTCATTTGGCTTGCGATACGGTTTCGTGTTGTAGATGTTGTGAACGTAATATTGGCGCAGCGCATCGGTGGTTTCTCTGTAATCAAAAACTGTCCGCTTTCTTTATCTAATACACCGCCTTTGGTATCCGGTTGTATGTCTATCGCCTGAAACTGTTCGATGGTGCATGTTTCTTTGGCTGAGGCTATTGAGGGCATCAGCATCGTGAGGGCTAAAGGGAAAGCAAAAAGTACTGGTTTCATTAGAACAACGCCATAGGTAAAAAGAGCGAAAGATAATAGCACTGCAATGGTGCTATTAAATGTAAAGATTCTGTTATTAAGGAAATGCTTTTATAACGAAAACAAAATGAGGTTGAGCATCGTTAGCTTTTTTAGCTAGTCTCAAATTGACATTGGGCTGATTGGCTTTGTGATTGCTGAATGACACTGAAGCCTTTCTTTTCTAATAACTGTATAAGGTTACCTTCTCCAATTAGGTGCAAGGTACCAACTACTATCATGTAGTTCCCTTTAGTCTTAAGCTTCCAATCATTGGAGGATAGTTTGTTTGCCCAGTCTATGTTGCGATCGGTTAAGAATGCTTTCTCAAGTTCAGGCGACATCTCTGACAGTTCTGAGAAGGCTTCCAGCTTCGCTAAATCACCCGCTTTCCAGCTTTCAATCAGACAATGAACCACGCGATCAGTTTGGTCAAATTCTTCAAGGCTACTGACTAACCACTCTTTACCGTCGTCCTTTTGTTTTGTCATCAGGTCTATTTGGAATTGCAGAGGCTCCAAACTGATAACCGGAACATCTTGGGTAGTCGCTTTGTTCGCTAGCGTCGCATCAACGCCGCTGGCGGAGCCATAACCAAGGTTTTTTAACTGCTGCATTTGTATGGAGAGAGAAGTTGCCCAAGGCGGTGAGCGAAGCAGTTGTTGCGTCGGCATGCCCAATGATTTTGATATGTCGGTTAATAATTGCAGCTGTTCTGTATTGAGTACATCGGCAGTCGTGAGTTTGTTGCGGGGATATACAACGCCATCAGACTTTCTGATATCCGTTTCGATAATTAAGCCATCACTGTTTTTTAGCGCGTCGGTGATCGCCGAAGGAAGGGGGTACATACTCTCGTCTCCAACGTGCACTGAACCTAAGATAGTGAGTGTCAGATCATCCTTTTGTGCTTGCCAATAAAGGGGCTCGGCGACCGCTTGCCTAGCTGAAAAAGCGAGAACGAATAAAACCATGTACCAGAGTGGACGCAAAGGGAGCTCCTTAAGGAAGTATTAAACTCGTTAAAATCGATTTTGACGATGTTTTTTAACGGTTTTTTTTGAGAACAATGTCACGTTGTTTGTACGAAAAGTATAACAATACGCTGAAACTCTAAATCCTTTCTGACTACCAATGACACGATTTTATGAAATCGGTAAAAAAGATTGTGATTCATTTCTCAAATTTTACGTCAAAATTAAAATGACGGAAGTGCCGTTGCTTGTAACTTGATGATTTTATTTAAATTAAATTTATCAATATTTTTGAGATTTGAAGCCGATCACTTTATTAGCTCGATTTAATTCACGGTAAAAAATAAGCCCATATAGTTTATCTAACTTTCGAAGCGCTCCATTTTGCTTCTTACTCAATTTTTAATTTATGGGTGAATACGATGTTGAAGAGAAACTTACTATCTGTAGCGGTATTGGCTGGCCTAACAGGTTGTGCAGTAACGCAAGCACCAGAACAAAAAGTAGTGAATGCACTGGCTGATAATCTTGATGTTCAGTACGAAATTCTAACTAATCATGGTGCGAATGAAGGCTTGGCTTGTCAGGACCTAGGTGCTGAATGGGCGTCATGTAATAAAGTGAACATGACGCTAACCAATGACGGTGAAGCGATTGACTCTAAAGATTGGAGCATCTACTTCCACAGTATTCGTCTTATTTTAGATGTTGATAATGAGCAATTTAAGATCACTCGCGTTACTGGTGACCTTCACAAGCTAGAACCTACTGAAAAATTTGACGGCTTTGCGGCTGGTGAAGAAGTGGTTCTTCCGTTAACGAGTGAATACTGGCAACTGTTTGAAACTGACTTTATGCCAGGTGCATTCGTGACGGCGCCAAACGCAGAACCTAAGATGATTGCATCATTGAATACAGAAGATGTTGCATCGTTCGTAACTGGTCTAGAGGGTAATAACCTTAAGCGTACGCCTGATGATAATAACGTAATGGCGACAGCGGTGACGCGTTTTGAAAAGAATGCTGATCTAGCAACGCAAGACGTATCAACTACTTTACTACCAACGCCAATGTCGGTAGAAGCCGGTGAAGGTTCAGTTAGCATTGCTGGTGGTATTGCCCTACCTAAAGACGCATTCGACGCTGAGCAATTCGCAGCAATTGAAGAACGTGCAGATGTGGTAAACGTAGATGTGAGTGGCGACCTACCTGTGAGTGTCGCTGTTGTTCCTACTCAGTTTACGGGTGATTTAGCGAAATCTGGCGCTTATGAACTAAGCATCTCGGAAGAGGGGATTGCAATTAAAGCGTTTGATAAAACGGGTGCTTTCTACGCAGTTCAGTCTATTTTTGGCCTAATAGATAGTCAGAACGCTGAATCATTACCACAACTGTCAATTAAAGATGCGCCGCGCTTTGATTATCGTGGTGTGATGGTGGACGTTGCTCGAAACTTCCACTCAAAAGATGCCATCCTAGCAACGCTAGATCAAATGGCGGCATACAAGATGAATAAACTGCACCTTCACCTAACGGATGATGAAGGTTGGCGTTTAGAAATTCCAGGTTTACCAGAGCTAACGGATGTAGGGTCTAATCGTTGTTTTGATTTGGATGAACAAAGCTGCTTACTGCCTCAGCTAGGTTCTGGTCCAACAACAGACAACTTTGGCTCTGGTTTCTTTAGTAAAGCGGATTACGTCGAGATCCTAAGCTACGCTAAAGCGCGCAGCATCGAAGTTATCCCTGAAATTGATATGCCAGCACACGCTCGTTCAGCTGTGGTATCAATGGAAGCGCGTTACACTCGTCTCATGGCGGAAGGCAAAGAAGCAGAAGCGAACGAATACCGCTTGATGGATCCGCAAGATACATCGAATGTAACCACGGTTCAGTTCTACGATAAGCAAAGCTTCATTAACCCATGTATGGAGTCATCAACTCACTTCGTCGATAAAGTAATCTCTGAAGTGGCGGCAATGCACCAAGAAGCGGGCGTACCGCTAACGACTTGGCACTTCGGCGGCGATGAAGCGAAAAACATCAAGTTAGGCGCAGGCTTACAAGATATTAATGCAGAAGATAAAGTGGCTTGGAAAGGCAACATCGATTTGTCTAAGCAAGATAAGCCGTTCCAACAATCACCACAATGTCAGTCATTGATCGCTGATGGTACTGTAAGCGATTTCGGTCATTTACCAAGCCACTTCGCAGAACAGGTTTCTAAGATTGTTGCTGAGAAGGGTATTCCACACTTCCAAGCATGGCAAGATGGTCTGAAATACAGCGAAGGCGAGGAAGCATTTGCGACCGAAAGTACACGCGTGAACTTCTGGGACGTTCTTTACTGGGGCGGAACTTCATCAGTATACGATTGGTCAGCAAAAGGGTATGACGTGATTGTCTCTAACCCAGACTACGTATACATGGATATGCCATACGAAGTTGATGCAGCTGAGCGTGGTTACTACTGGGCAACACGTGCAACCGATACTCGTAAGATGTTTGGCTTCGCACCAGAAAACATGCCACAAAACGCAGAAACATCATTAGACCGTGATGGCAATGGTTTTACTGGTAAAGGTGAGGTTGAAGCGAAACCTTTCTACGGTCTGTCAGCTCAACTTTGGTCAGAAACAGTACGTACTGACGAGCAATATGAATACATGGTGTTCCCTCGCGTATTGGCAGCAGCAGAGCGCGCATGGCACCGAGCAGATTGGGAAAACGACTACAAGGTTGGTGTTGAATACTCTCAAGAAACTAACTTAGTGAATAAGCAAGCGTTGAACAGCGACTTTAATCGCTTCGCGAATATTCTTGGTCAACGTGAGCTAGCTAAGCTAGAAAAAGCGGGTATTGATTACCGACTACCAGTTCCAGGTGCGAAGGTTGTTGACGGTAAGCTAGCGATGAACGTTCAATTCCCAGGTGTAGAGCTGCAATACTCTGCTGATGGCGAAAACTGGCTAACATACGATGAGCAACAACGTCCATCAGTTTCTGGTGAGACTTACATCCGCTCTATTTCAGAAAGTGGTGAGAAAGTAAGTCGAGTGACCTCAGTTAAATAATCGATAAGCACTATTAGTAGAAGAGCTCCTGACCTTTATCTTATTCAAGATAAAACGGGAGCTCTTTTTGTTTACTGCGAATTAGGTGCATATCCAAAACTGAAACATATAGAAATCGCCTTTGGTCATATCATCAACAATGCACATAAGGTGACTTTAATCCCAAAAGTGACGCGCTTCTCATTATTCTCTTCAAAAAATAAGCCCCCTGTAAAAAACTCTAAATCAGATGTGATTCAACTATCTAGATCTAATTTTTCTTCGTGAAATAACGTGATCCCGATCTGTATATTTTTCCATCTTAAGTTTTTTATCAATTTTTATGTTTTTAAGTTGTTGATTTTAAAGTTTTAAATAACTTGTCTTTTTTTGATAGTGAGAGGGATCACTCTGCTGTCCCTTTTATTTTTAAACGCGAATTAATTCGAGCAACATAGATTTCATGCCAGGGAGGCTACCAACTACTCAAGCGGTGAAGGTGAATGATGTACCGAAGATGTGCCGCTGAAAAAATTAAACTAAGGCAGTTTACTATGAAAAAAATTATCGCTCTAAGTGCTCTTTCTCTTGCTTTCGCTTCTAGTGCTTTTGCTGGTTCTTCTTACGTAACGGGTAACATCCAAATTCATGACGATGGCCGTATCCACGGTTCTGACATGACTTCTACGCTAGAAGCTGGTCACACGTTTGACAACTCTCTAGGCGGCTTCACGGTTTATTCTGAGTTTGATGGTATCCAACTGGGCAAACTTGAATCTGAAAATGGCGGTGCAGGTAATACTACTCCAGGCATCACTGTAGGTGGTGAGCAATCTTTCAACATCACTGACAACCTATGGGTTGCTGCGGGTTACCAACACCTATTCTCTGCAGGCGAAAGCATTCAGTTCCGTCCACTAGTTAAGATCGGTTACAACTTCGACAACGGCATCTCTATTAGTAACCGTACTCGTGCACACATCGATGATACTTCAGCTAATGCTGACACAGACTACCGCATGGATAACCGCATTGCTTACACAGTGAATGCTGACCTAGCGCTTAGCTACAACAACGTATACATGATTGATGCTGAAGCGATGGACCACGAGTTACGTGCAACATGGACTCGTCAAGGTGTTCAACCTTACTTTGAATTCCGTAGCCAAGCTAACGGTGTAGATTTCGCAAACGGCGATTCTAAGCAGAACAACGCATTCGTATTCGGTGCTTCTTACGGCTTCTAAGCTGATTCGCTTGGTTGCTTAGTCTATTAGATTATTAGCCGAGTGAGCTTCTTCGCTAAATAGCTTTTTGCTAAATAGCTTGCTAGCTAATTAGCGAGGGGAACATAGCGGTACTAACAGCCCGGTTGGTGCCGCGACAAGATTTGCTTTACTGTCCAAAAGCAAAGAGCCTAGCAAGTAAACCACAGTCTTGGGTTTACTGAATGCTAGGCTCTATTTTTATGACTTCTTTTTATTGCTGTGTGTTGGTCTGTTTAGGTTCTATTTCCCGTTGTAGTGACGGTATTCAAACACCTGACCTTTTTCATTAAACGCATACACAGAATACTCGTCTTTCTTATCGCCATATTCCATGCCTGGCGAACCCATTGGCATACCCGGAACCGCTAAACCAATCGCATTACGTGGTGGGTTTTCTAGAAAGGCTTTAATGTCATCTGCTGGAATGTGTCCTTCAAATACGTATCCGTCGATCTCTGCAGTGTGGCAAGAGGCTAGCTCTTGTGTTATCCCTAGTTTCTGCTTGATTGGGTTCATATCATCGTGGAGCTTCTCAGTAACATCGAACCCAGCATCTCGCATATGTTCAGTCCATTCTGTGCAGCAGCCGCAGTATGGAGATTTGTGGTTTAGAACATCAGTAGCTAAAGCTTGTCCTGAGATTGCAGCGAGTGCAGTAAGAGTCATAATTTTACGAATCATGGTTAACCTCATGAATATGGTTTTTATTAATATTAGAATGAGTTGGTTTGAACAATCTCAGCCTGTTGGCATTGCTTACTACAGTAATTGACGACATCGCCATCGCTGCCCCTGCAACTACTGGACTAAGCAGAAATCCGAAAAATGGGTAAAGCACACCGGCCGCGATAGGAATACCAAGCGAGTTGTAGATGAAGGCACCAAATAGGTTTTGCTTCATATTTCTCACGGTCGCTTGAGATAGCTCGATCGCGTTACTGACAGACAGTGGCGACGAGTTGAGTAGCGTCATTTGCGCACTTTCAATCGCGACATCACTGCCACTGCCCATTGCTATGCCTATATCTGCTTGAGCAAGTGCAGGCGCGTCGTTAATACCGTCTCCGACCATGGCAACACTCTTATATTGCTGTTGCAGCTGAACAATGTGTTGAGCTTTCTGCTCTGGAAGCACTTCTGAAATCACTTCGTCGATACCGACGTTTTTACCTATCGCTTGAGCTACAGAGTCGTTGTCGCCCGTTAATAGCACAGTGTGAATTCCGGCGGATTTTAGTTGAGCTATCGCCTGTTTGCTATCTATTTTTAACGCGTCTGAAATGCCCAATATGCCTTCCAGTTTTTGGTCAATCGCAATGAAAATAGGCGTCCACGCTTGCGAGCGGCAAAGCTCGATGAAATCCGCGCCAACCTCTGTATTGATACCTAATTGGGTGAGGTACTTAAGCGAGCAAACTTGCACTTTCTTGCCGTTAATTGTTGCTTGAACCCCAAGCCCTCGTTGGTTTTCAAATTCGCTGTGTGGGAGTACTGAAACTTCCAAGCTCTCTGCATATTGGCAAACGGCTTTGGCAAGTGGGTGCTCAGATCCTACTTCTACTGAATAAGCACAAGCCAGTAATTCTTGTTCTGATAAATCGCCATAAAAGGCTTGCTGAACGGTTGGCTTACCTTGGGTTAGGGTGCCTGTTTTATCAAACACGACAGCATCAATTTTGCTTGCAGATTGCAACACATCGGCATCTTTGATCAGAACGCCAAACTCAGCGGCTTTGCCAACGCCGACAGTAATTGAAAGTGGTGTCGCAAGGCCTAAGGCACATGGACAAGCGATGATCACCACTGTGGTTGATACCACTAACATGTAACTGGCGCTTGGTTGTGGGCCAACAAAAAACCAAACTAGGGCGGCAAAAACTGCGATCGCAACCACAACTGGAACGAAAACGGCAGAGATAGAGTCGGCAAGCTTAGCAATCGCAGGCTTGCTGCTTTGCGCTTGGCGAACCATTTGAATGATTCGAGCCAGCATAGTGCTTGAGCCAATTCCCGTCGCTTCAATGATCAGGCTGCCATCACCATTAATGGTTCCTGCTGAAACGCCATCATTAATCGATTTAACGTTGGGCAGTGGTTCGCCAGTCAGCATGGATTCATCGATATAAGATTCACCCGAAACCACGACACCATCGACAGGGACTTTTTCTCCCGGCTTTACTCGAACTTGCATGCCAACTTGGATGGCCTCTACGGCGATGGTTTGCTCTTTACCATCGACGATAACCACGGCTTTTTGAGGCTGTAAGTTTATCAGCGCCTGTAAAGACTTAGTGGTGCGTGCTTTGGCTTTGGCTTCAATGTAGTGACCTAAAGAAATAAGGCCAACAATCATCGCACTTGCTTCAAAATAGACATGACGAGAAGCTTCAGGGAACCACGATGGAATGAGCACAACCAACATTGAGTAGAACCATGCTGCGCCTGTACCCAAAGCTACTAGCGTGTCCATGGTCGCGCGTTTATGCATCAAGGATTGCCAAGCATTGGTGAAGAAGCTGCGTCCAGAAGTGGCTAACAACACTAAACAAACCACACCAATGAATCCCCAAGCCAGTTGGTCGTTAAATGTAGTAATGGTCATGCTGCCGCCGAACACGCCCCATGCCATTAGCGGTGCCCCAAGCAGTAGCGCACTCACTGAATTTTTTAGGAAGGCCTGTTGAGTGCGAAGTTGTTGCTCTTGCTGTTTTTGTTGTTGTGTTGCCGCATCATCAACAAACTCGGCGCCATACCCCGCAGCTTTGACTGATTCGATGAGCTTGTTTTCAATGAGATCACGTGTTTTGGAGGTGAAAACCAAGGCAGTTTGTTCGGCAAGGTTGATCTGAGCTTGGTCGACAAACTCATTCTTTTTCAGTGCTTTCTCTACCGAAGAGACACAACTCGCACAAGTCATCCCCTCAAGAACAAGGTGATAGGTATATTGGCTAGCTGCGGTTTTATCTTCACTCTTTTTATCTGCTTGTTCGTCTTCTAAATCTGAACTCGATGAAAGGTCATTCGTTTCTGAGTAGGGAGCTGCGTGGTAACCCAGGCTTTCGACCAGCTTAATCACCTCAGACTCAGAAAGCAGAGTAACCAGTGATAATTCCTGTTTGCTGACTTCTAGGTTTAAGGCTTGCTCAGTTTGTTCAAGCGCTTTAGTCAGTTTGCTCACACACTTGCCGCAACTCAGACCGGATAGCGAAAGGTGCAGCTGATTACCCATTGAATAGCCAAGCGTTGCTAACTGTTCGTTGAGCTGAATGTAACTAAATGGAGTCGAAATATCGATGTAGGTCGGCGATATGTCATTAATCATCGTGCTGTCGAGATCGCTAAACAGTGTGCGAACTTTCTTCGCGCAACCCATGCAATTTAGGCCGTTGAGCGCCGTTGTGTAGTGGTTCATATCGATACTCCAATTCTCATCTACGCCTAACATAAACCTTCCCGTAAGGGTAAGGTCAAACATAAATTCAAGAATTTGATATTAGTGGCATATTAATGGGTGGGGTACGCTGGTGAAATAAGCGGGAGTTAAAGAAAAGCGTGGCTATAATTTATTGGCTCAGACTATAGATTTGCTACATCGAAGCTGAATTTGGCCTTTCTACAGTGGCTTTCGCACAAGATCCGCGCATTAATCATTCACTACTGATTGTAGATTTAAGCGGTGGTGATAAAATAGCGCCCAAAATTTAGTGATGTTTGACTATTGCAGGCCTTGTAATGGCGAGCACTAAAAGAATCACCTACATAATCAAGGTATTTAAATGACGGTTAAAACTCGTTTTGCTCCTAGCCCAACTGGCTATCTTCACGTTGGTGGTGCACGTACTGCACTTTACTCTTGGCTATTCGCTAAAAACCAAGGCGGTGAATTCGTTCTACGTATCGAAGACACAGACCTTGAGCGTAACTCTCAAGAAGCGGTTGATGCAATTCTAGAAGGCATGCAATGGATGGGTATGGAATGGGACGAAGGTCCTTACTACCAATCTAAGCGTTTTGACCGTTACAACGAAATGGTTGATAAGCTACTTGCTGAAGACAAAGCATTCAAATGCTACGCGTCTAAAGAGCTGCTTGATGAAATTCGTGCAGAGCAAGAAGAAAACAAAGAAATGGCTCGCTACGATGCTAACCACCCTAAAATTGTTGCAGCAAACGAAGCAGCAAAAGAAGGCGATGCGTGCGTTATCCGTTTCCGTAACCCTAAAGAAGGCAGCGTAGTATTTGATGACCAAATCCGTGGTCGCATTGAAATCGCAAACAGCCAACTTGATGACCTGATCATTCGTCGTACAGACGGTGCACCAACTTACAACTTCGTAGTAGTAGTGGATGACTGGGACATGGGTATCACACACGTTGTTCGTGGTGAAGACCACATCAACAACACACCTCGTCAAATCAACATCTATGAAGCACTAGGCGCGCCAGTTCCAACGTTCGCTCACTGTGCAATGATTCTTGGTGATGACGGTGCGAAACTTTCTAAGCGTCACGGTGCTGTTTCTGTAATGCAATACCGCGATGAAGGTTACCTACCAAATGCATTAAACAACTATCTAGTTCGTTTAGGCTGGTCTCACGGTGACCAAGAGATCTTCTCTCAAGAAGAGATGATTGAATTCTTCAGCCTGAACGCTATCAGCAAGTCTGCTTCTGCATTCAACACTGATAAGCTACTTTGGTTGAACAATCACTACATCAAGACATCTGAGCCTGAGTACGTTGCAAAATACCTGCAATGGCACATAGACGCACAGAAGATCGATACAACAAACGGTCCAGCTATCACTGAAGTGATCAAGCTAGTTGGCGAGCGTTGTAACACGCTTATCGAACTTGCTGAGCAATCTCGTTACTTCTACGAAGATTTCTCTGAGTTTGAAGCTGGCGCAGCGAAGAAGCACCTACGTGGTGTTGCTAAAGGCCCACTAGAGCTTGCGCTTGCTAAGGTTGAAGCGCTTGAAGATTTCACGACTGCAAACATCAAAGACGGTGTTATCGCAGCAGTATGTGAAGAGCTAGAGATCGGCATGGGTAAAATCGGTATGCCACTTCGCGTAGCAGTAACAGGCGGCGGTCAGTCTCCTTCTGTTGATGCAGTGATGGAGCTTGTTGGTAAAGAGCGCGTAATCGCTCGTATCAAGATGGCTCTTGAGTTCATCGCTGAGCGTGAAGCTAACGCTTAATTTGAGCGATTGATAGAATCAAAAAAGGGTCAGTAACTTGGTTACTGGCCCTTTTTATTTACTTAGCGTTTTATGTAGCTAAGCTTAGACTTTCTTGAAGATGATAGAGGTGTTGATTCCACCAAAAGCAAAGTTGTTGCTCATCAAGTATTCAACATCCAATTCGCGACCTGAGCCCGTGATGTAATCGAGCTTGCCGCACTGTTCATCGACATTCTTAAGGTTTAGGGTTGGGCTGAACCAACCGCTATGCATCATCTCTAGGCTGAGCCACGCTTCAATTGCACCACACGCACCAAGCGTATGGCCAAAGTAACTCTTAAGAGAGCTGATTGGTACTTCACCAAAGATATTCGCTGTCGCGTTACTCTCTGCAATATCACCTTTTTCAGTCGCAGTACCGTGCGCAGAAACATAGCCAATCTTCTCAGCTGGAAGTTGTGCGTCTCTCAATGCTTTCTCCATACAGATTTGCATGGTTTCCATCTGAGGTTGAGTCACATGAGCCGCATCACAGTTGCTCGCAAAACCTATGATTTCTGCGTAGATCTTTGCGCCACGAGCAACAGCATGTTCGTACTCTTCAAGGATCAGGGTTCCAGCGCCTTCGCCGATAACCAAGCCATCACGCTCGCTGTCGTATGGGCTAGGGGATTTCTTGGGTGTGTCGTTTTTTAAACTGGTAGCGAAAAGGGTATCGAAAACGGCAGACTCAGTTGGGCATAACTCTTCACCACCACCGGCAACCATTACGGTTTGGTAACCATGCTTGATCGCTTCATAGGCGTAACCAATGGCTTGGCTTCCTGAAGTACAGGCGCTGCTGGTGGGAATCACGCGGCCACGCAGACCAAAGAACAGACCTACGTTTACCGCGGCTGTGTGTGGCATCATTTGAACGTAAGTGGTTGCTGTGATTGCTCGTGTCGACTTCTCGTTCAGCATTACTCCGAAAGCACCAACCGCATCGGTACTGCCAGTTGAAGAGCCGTAAGCGATACCAGTTTCGCCATTGGTCAATACATCGTGACCAATTAAGCCGGCTTGCTCCAATGCATTCTCAGTCGCAACGGTAGCTAGGCGTGATACACGGCCCATGCCACGCACTTGCTTACGCTTGTAGTGTTTAGGCAGTTGGAAGTCATCAATAGGCGCGGCAAGTTTTGTGTTGAGACCATCATATTGCTCGAAGCTTGGCATATATTGAGTCGCATTTTCACAGGCCTTTAGCTTAGGCTCTATCTGTTGCCAGTCGTTACCAAAAGCAGTAACACCAGACATTCCAGTTACAACAACGCGGCGGGTCATACTAAGCCTCCATTTACTGAAATCACTTGGCGAGTTACGTAGCCTGCAATATCAGACATTAGGTAGCTGACTAGGCCGGCTACTTCTTCCGGCTCACCCATACGGCGCAGTGGTACTTGAGGAAGTGCATGATCTTTCACGTGCTCGTCAACCATACCTGTGTCAATTAAGCCAGGAGCGACACAGTTTACCGTGATCTTGCGTTTTGCGAGTTCTAGAGCAAGAGACTTAGTTGCGCCAATCACCCCCGCTTTTGCTGCAGCATAGTTAGTTTGACCACGGTTACCCATAATGCCGGATACCGACGCTAGAGTGACGATACGGCCACCTTTACGCTTTTGAACCATAGGCATTACACAAGGGTGAAGTACGTTGTAGAAGCTATCTAGGTTGGTATGGATCACACCATCCCACTCTTCTTCCGTCATCGCGGGGAATGCAGTGTCACGAGTAATGCCCGCGTTGTTCACTACACCATAGTAAGCACCATGTTCAGCGATATCAGACTCAAGCTTTTCGCGACACTCGCTTCGTTTGCTGATATCAAATTGAATAAGACGTCCAGCGCCACCCAGTTCGGTGATCGACTTTAGCGTCTCTTCAGCACCTTGCTTGTCACCCATGTAATGAACGGCGATTTCAAACCCGTCTTTCGCGAGTTGAATAGCGATCGCTTTACCAATACCTTTACTGGCACCAGTGACTAAAACCTGACGGCTCATGATGGGCTCCTAGTTTTCATTTCTTGTAATTTTTGTTCGGTCGGCACGTAGACGTTGAGTTGGCATTGAGCCACTAACTCACCTCGGTCTTCGACTCTTGCGGTAAACACAGCCATACCGCTGTCTTCCATCATCTGTTCGGCGTAGATATCAAGGGTCTGACCTTGAGTAAACTCATCACACAGTGATTTATAGCGACGAGAGCCGAGTAAGAATCCGATTGGGGGCGTGGTGCCGTTTTTAAGTGCGTGATATCCAGACCATGCCGCTACAGACTGCGCCATAAACTCGATTCCAACATATGCTGGTACCGTTTGAGATTCGGCGTCAAAGAACAGATTATGGTCACCAATATCGACCTGACAGTGGATCGACAACGCCTCTACGCTGATAGCACGATCGATTAATATCATCGGATCATCGTGAGGGAGAAGTTGGTCTACAGAAGGGATATCAGTCATTTACTACACCAAAAATCAGGCTAATGTTGTTGCCACCAAAAGCAAACGAGTTGCTTAAGATGTTCTTTGCTTTAAGTTTCTGTGAACAGTTTACCAAATCAATCTCAATATCTTCAGCTTTATCCTGACATTTTTGTAAGGGAAGCGGTAAGTCATATTTCAAAATATGCCACGCAATTGCAGCCTCAATCGCACTTGCTGCGCCTAGAGTATGCCCGGTCAGCGGTTTGGTAGAACTGACGGGAACCTTGTTTGCAAAAATACGATGAATGGCTTTACTTTCCATCGAGTCATTGAGTGGCGTTGCTGTACCATGTGCATTGATATAACCAATGTCTTCTGCGTTTAACTGTGCAGAATGTAACGCTTTTTTCATTGCTTGTTCAGCACCATTGCCTTCAGGGTGAGGCGCTGAAATGTGGTGTGCATCAGAGCTGTCCCCACAGCCCAATAAGGCAATGTTTGACGTGTCTTGTGCTGCATTAACACCGGCTAACTTTGTTTTGCTGAGCAACATAAATGCCGCTGCTTCTCCTATGTTGATACCTTCTCGGGTTGCACTAAATGGCTTACAATGTGTTGTTGAGAGTGCTTCAAGACCGTGGAAACCATTGAGTGTCAGCTTACACAAGGTATCCACACCACCCACTAACACGGCATCAGCCATACCTGAATCTAATAAGCGCTGGGCGGTCAGAAATACGCGGCCACTGGATGAGCAAGCCGTAGATATGACGTAGTTTGGCCCCGTTAATGCGCAATACTGGCTAACGAACTCTGAGGTATCACCAAGCTCTTGTTTTGAGTAATGGTAATCTGCTGGAAACTCGCCGTTTGCCAATTTTTGTTTGAAGACTGCTTCACCATCGGAGATCCCAGATGTGCTGGTGCCAATAACAACAGCAATTCTATCTGCGCCAAACTGAGATTTGGCTTGCTCGATAGAATCTTCAATTTGGTGAAGAGCCGACAGCGCCAGTTGATTGTTGCGAGTGGCGTATTGCGTAAGATCTGAAGGAATCGGTGGTAGTTCACCCGCGATCTGACCAACGACAGTGTGTTTACCATCGTTCAGCATATCGTGCACTTCGACCATATTTGATTCACGCTCGTCTTTTAGACAGCCATGAATATCGGCAATCTCTGAGCCTAGCGCTGAGTGGAAACCACAGTCTTGGATGTAAATAGGCATAGTGTTCAACTCTTACTTGGATTGTCGACAATCGTTGAGTTCAACGTTTGTATGGTGATGTTGTAGCCCAGGGTCAAATGTTTGAAAACAATGTCGCCTGCCGTTTTGTGTGTACCAGGATCTGTTTGGTAATCAATTTGAATGATTGCCTGTTGGTTTTCATCAAATACGGTTCTTGTTTTGTCGGTATCGACTAGGTGCCAACCTATGCTTTGTAAAGGCTGAGCCCATGCTTCAGCCGGCCATAAGGTAAGCATTAAATTAAATAGCACCTGTTCAGGTTGTGGCAAAGTTGCGCCAAGCCCAGACAAAACCTGCGTATCAATTACTTGATTCTGGTATTGCAGCGATAGAATGCGAGTACCCCAAGAGGAGAACCCCGCCAAAACCACTTTACCTGGTGTGACTTCGACTTGAACCGGAAGCTGCTGTGTATCATTTTCCCACGTAGCGCTAATCAACTGACTGGCTGTTAATGAGTATCCCAGTTCAGCTGGCAGTGGTAGTGCTAGATCGGTGTCTTGATCGATAGACACGCTCGCACCACTTGGCTGCTGAGAAACCATCGAGCAGGCACTCATTAGAATGCCCACTAGTATGGCGAAGGTTACCTTTAATGTCTGGATCATCTAAAAGCCTCTCGAGTAATTGGTCCTTCTACGTTTTTACTACTGTTGATCGCGAGTGGAGAAAGCAGCCAAGCGACAAAGATCCCTGTCAGAACCGTCACCCCGAAGCTATGAATAGCATGAGTCTGGCTCAGCGACAGTAAGCCGAATGAAAGTAGTGTTGTGAGACCTGACAAGGTGATCGCTAATAAGGTGCTCAGCGATTTCTTTTGCTCAGCAAAGAACAGGGTGTAGTCTATTCCAATCCCTAAAATCAGAATCAAACCAAGCAGGTTAAATAGGTTCAGTGTCGAGCCTAAAATGCCCGTGACCGCCAAACCTGCTACGCCTGCAATCAATGAAGGCAGCAGCATTAACAGGCTTTGCTTCACACCATAGCGCCAGCCTAACAGCATGCCAATAGCTGCCAATGCTATCAATAACAGCTCGGTAATCTTGACGCGGTACTCAGCAAAAAGAGAGGAGATTTCATCCGCTTTATTGAGGTGTTTCACACCTTGCTTCTGAGCAAAATCTGACTCCAACCACTGTGAGAACAGCTCAGCATCAGTGACGTCTTTTATCAAAATGACCGACGCTGCTTGTCCGTCTATCGGCTTTAACCAAAGTGGTCGAACAGGTTCTGACACTGGTGATTCTAAAAATCCAGATACCGTGATTGCTTCGAACTTAGGTAATTCTGGAAAGCTAGGCCAACCAAGCGTGTTCTGTAAGATATGGCTTTGCTGGCTGTAGAGTTGTTCAACCAATTGATAGTTATCATGTTGTTCTTGTTTGCTTAACAATTGTTGGTTGATGCTGCGATATCCGGAGATACCTTGGCTATCGACCAAAGAATCTAAGCTCGTGGTGATCTCAGCCAGTTTTTTTAGCAGTTTTTGGTCGCTCTTGGCGGTCACCAGCAGCATATTTTGACCGCTGCCTAATCCTGAGATATCAGTAATGGCTTGCTCTTGCTGTTTGAGTTGATCTGGCATCGCTTGAAGTTGACGAATATCGTCGTCGTAGCGAATTTGGCTGAGTGATATCAAACTAACGACAGTCACTATTAATGGTAAGCCAATTCTAAATTTTTGGTTGCTCCAGAGGCTTAACCAAGTATGCCAAAGCTTCGATAAGGGAAGAGGTCGTTCTTGGCTTGGTTTTGCCGCTAAAACCGGATACCAACACACTACACTGGCGTAAGCTGCGATCAGTCCAATCGACGAAAAAAGAGCAAGTTGCTGTAAACCTGGGAAAGGTGCCACCAACAGACCTAGGTAGCCGATCAAGCTGGTGATCAGACCCAAGGTGATCGCAACGATAATATGTTTCAACCCTTTGTCGCTTCGCCATAGATTACCAGCCGCCAAACGATCGGTTAGGTAATGGAAAGAGTAGTCGATGGATACGCCAATTAAGCTGGCACCGAACACCAAACTAAACAGGTGAACCTTGCCGAAGATAGCGACGGTGCTTGCCAACGCAACCAACAATCCAGTACTGATGGAAAGTAAGGATAAGGCAAGTGGTAGGGCACTACGAAACGTCAGCCACACCAATAAAATTACACCTGCCAATGAGCCCAAACCAATGGTACTGATTTCTGATTTCGCGCTTTCGGTACCGTAATTGGCGTAGAACACCACACCGGTATGCTGCACTTTGACACCAAACTGCTTTTCGAGCTTGCGCTCAATTGAATCAAGACCTGGAAGTTGTTCTTGAATCGCCAAGCTATAAGGTGAGTCCGCCAGAGTAGCCGTGACTAAAATATGAGTTTGCTCA
Source organism: Vibrio sp. 10N.247.310.23 (assembly GCF_041467155.1). Lineage (NCBI taxonomy): Bacteria > Pseudomonadati > Pseudomonadota > Gammaproteobacteria > Vibrionales > Vibrionaceae > Vibrio > Vibrio sp. 10N.247.310.23. Next base: position 37,773 of record NZ_JBFSTZ010000030.1, read on the forward strand.
TTCGACTGGGCCGTGAGATAGCCCTCTTTCAGAACAAAGTTACTTGATTGGACGCCAATAGCACTGATGTAGTCGCGAAATAACAAGAATGGGTCGAGAGATAACTCTGCTGCAGTGACGCCTGAGAATGGATTGTACAGAGACTGAATGACATATTGAGCTCGCGAATCAGGCGAGTGTGTCAGCGTCTCTTTTTGTTGTTGGGTCAGCAGTTGAGATCGGTGACGAAAATAGAAATCGCTCCACTGGCTTTGAGTGCTGGCGTTGATTTTACCTTGAACTTGCTTAAACAGAGTTGGCTGACTTGAAAAAGTTCTTTGGTTGAGAGCTTTTTCAAAAGCGTCGGTCGCAACCATGGTTTGTTCGATATCGGGAGCGCTTATGATAAATACCACTTGCTCGCTCATCGAGCTGGATATCTGCTGAAAGGCTTGCTCTACCATTGGGTCTTGCTGGTTTTCGGGCAGTAACTTTAGAATGTTGCTTTCAATCGGTACCGACGAAGAAAAAGCGAATTGTTTGGTCAACAACCCGCTAAACAGCATTACAACAACAAGCCAAACAAGGGCAAGACTAGAGTTGGAATTGTTTCGCTTCAGCATCTGATAATACTTCCGGTAGATGGCTTAACTGACTGAATTCGATCACTGTGCTATCTCCACGAATCTCTTTCAACTCAATACGTTCAATATCGCTGTTGCCTTGCAGCGTGATAGCCTCAAACACCGCATTCATCGGTGCATTTTGGGGCTTTAGAGTCAGTGTCCATGCTTGTACATTTTCATCAGAGCTGGTGTTAGTTGCGGGCTCAAAATTGAGTGCGAACTGTTCCTGAAGTTTTTGCGTGTCCCCATGAAACACTGACAAGAAGATATGGCTGAAATAAAACGCCATTGGATTTTCTTTGTCGGTGATGATTTTTGCGGGTTGATCGGCAAACCTTTGGCTCAGTTTGTTATCGGTGAGCACTAAGTTCACGGGAAACGGAGTGGTTTGTGTCCAGAGTAAGCCACTTGATTTGTCTAACAGAAATGTACCTTGTGACGTTAAAGGCTGGGCGAACATCTCCATACTGCGTGTTTGAGTGAACTCACCACGCACAATACTATTTTCGCTGAGCACCGTCTGCAGCTCTGAAATAGAATTGACAGCAGCAGAGTTTTCTTTGGCGCTTACAAGGCCGCTTGCCATCATCGCAGTAAGTCCAATTAGCGCGATATTGATGTATTTGCGACTGCGTTTAAACAGATTCATGGTTCACCTGCTGTGGGTTAGAGGTTTGTGTTTGATGTTCAGTTGCTAGAGGTAAGCAACCAAATTGGTGCCAGTGTTCGACTTTGTCAGTAAACACTTTGGGTGAGGCAAAGCACATCTCTTGTTCTTCGATGGTGACGGCAACCTGCATGGTGTGAGCACGTGTCATTCGAGCACCGGTTAGAGCATCATGAATTTCATAATCGACGCGCAGGCGATTTTCCCACTCGGTGAGTTTCGCCGTTACCTTAATCTTGTGATTAAACGGTATCGCCTTAATGTATTTCACGCGGGTATCGATGATAGGCCACATGTAGCCAGAATCCTTCATCTCATGGTAGTTGTACTCAATCTTATCCATCATGATGCGCCTAACTTCTTCAAAGAATCGGAAGTAGTTGCCGTGATAGATCACGCCCATTGGGTCGGCATCTTGGAATGAGGAGATAAGCGTCACCTCAGATTGTAATGGGTGAAGGATTTCAGACATAAATCGCTCTCAACAATATTGCGTAAAGGGTTGGCTACTTTATGAGTAAAGTGACCAGTGCTGACTTTGAATACGAGCAATGAAGTGGCGTAGATCGCTTTCAAGTGGTCGATCTTCTACGATAAATTCAAACTCCTTAAGCACTTCGTCGCGAATGTGCTTGAGGTTCTCACTCATGTGGTGCTCATCAAGCTCATTGTGGCGCTTACGAAGTTCGAGTGCTTGTGTCCCCGCCAGTAGTGACGCTGCTGCCACTTGTTCGGTTAGCTCTAGAACGCGTAAACAGTCACGAGCTGCGATGGTGCCCATACTCACTTTATCTTGGTTGTGACACTCAGTTGAGCGAGAGAATACGCTTGCTGGCATGGTGTGTTTCAATGCTTCTGCTGTCCAAGCTGAAACGCCAATCTGTACTGCTTTAAAGCCGTGGTTGATTGGCTTACGTTCGCCTTCAGCACCCGTTAGGTTGAATGGCAAACCGTTGTTGAACTTGTAGTCCATCAGCTGAGCCATTTGACGGTCAAGCAGATCAGCAAGGTTCGCAACTGCAGTTTTTAACGTATCCATCGCCATTGCAATGTGTCCACCGTAGAAGTGTCCACCGTGCAGTACGCGCTCATTATCACCATCGATAATTGGGTTGTCGTTGGCACTGTTTAGCTCGTTCTCGATCATTTGGCGTAGCCAAGGCAGAGAGTCTTGAACCACGCCGATAACATGTGGAGCACAGCGCAGAGAGTAACGATCTTGGAGGCGATCACTGTTACGTGGCGGGCGATCCGCTTGCAGATCATCACGCAGCCATGCAGCAACTTGTTGTTGACCAGGATGAGGTTTGACTGCAAACAGCGCTTCATCGAAATGGAAGTCATTGCCGTGCATACCGACTGATACCATAGCGGTGATCTTAGTTGATAGCTGAGCTAGATATTCCGCACGCTTGTAAGCGATACAAGCTAATGCCGTCATTACAGACGTACCATTCATCAACGCCAAGCCTTCTTTTGGCTTAAGTTTGATAGGGCTAATTCCTAACTCTTTGTAGACGTCACTGGTTGGGCGCACTTCACCTTTGTAGATTACATCACGCTCACCAATCAGTGCTGCGGCTAAGTAAGACAGAGGTGTTAAGTCGCCACTGGCACCCACCGATCCTTCTTGAGGAATGCGTGGTGAGATGTCTTGGTTGATTAGGGTAACGATCTGGTTGAGTAGATCGTGAGTCACACCAGAGACACCTTGTGATAACGAACAAAGACGAGTTGCAAGGACTGCACGAGCTTGTTCGTGAGACAATATTTCACCTAAACCACAGCCGTGAAAACGTGTTAAATGCAGTGGTAGCTCGTCAACTAGGTTTGGCGGAATCGCAACCGTACATGAGTCACCGTAACCCGTCGTTACACCGTAAATCACACCTTCTTCTTTCAATAGGCGTTCTAAGAAAGCGACACCACGGTCGATCTTAGATGTGAATGCTTCACTTGTGTTCATCGAGGCTTTTGCGCCTTGTGAGATAGCGACAACATCCTCAATCGTGAGGCGCTCGGCACCAAAGGTGATGCTATTTGGATTCTTTTTCGTCATGGTGCTTGCTCAATGTCCAAAAATTAAAAAAGTTGTACCACTGAAGCGGTGCTTGCAGTGTGTAGTGCTGAAGTCGATTTGCGTATTTTTGCACGACTTGCTGTAAAGATTGTTCGCGAGTCTTTCTTGGTAGCTCGATCTTGTTGCTAAAATGCTCGAAATAGACATTAAAATGCGGCTTAGATTGTGAGTCGTCACGTAACCCAAACAGCAAAAATACGGGTGCTTTGAGAACCGAGGCTAACATAAATGGACCTTGAGGGAATGGAGCTTCCTTACCTAAGAACTCAGCCCATACTGAGCGGCTCTCTTTGCTGGTGGAAGTTCGATCGCCAACAATCACGATCCATTCGCCTTGCTCTAGTTTCTGTTGTAACAAGATAGCGGTATCAGGCCCCATCGATGTCACCTGAATCAGATTTAAATCAGACTGCGGGTTAACCGCTTTCATCACGGAATTAAAACGTTCGGCGTGTTCTGTAAAAACCAGGGCGTTGATTTTGATGTTCGAGTGTCTGCGACCTAAAGCTCGGCACAGCTCAATATTGCCAAGGTGAGATCCAAGGATTAGCACACCTTGCTTATTTGCCACCATGCTCTCGAACTGGTCTTGGCCATGAATAGTCAGGTTATCTGCCGAGAAATCACCTTTCCATGCCGCGAGCTTGTCGAGCATGGTATGGCCAAATGAAAGCAGATGGTTGTAACTGGTTAGTTCTCCGGGGAGCTCAATATTTTGCTGTTCCGCATAGGCTTTTAATTGGAATAGATATTGTTCGGAAGCGTTTCGCGCACGCTGGCCCGTCAAGTGGTAGTAACGCATCACACCACGCAGAATGAGGTTGAACACACCGCGACCTAACAAGGTATAAATGGCTAATAACAGCTTAATGCCTAATACTGTGCCGCGTTCTTGAGTGCGGGACCAGTGTGGTTGTTCAGAAGCTTGCGGCTCTGAATCAGTCGATAAATTTGGGTTATTATCAGCTGAATCGGATTTGAAATGGCGAGCAATCAGTTTTGGTGCTCTTGGCAGCATGCTGAAGAATAGACGTGTATGCATCCAACTGATTTTGACGTTATCCCACAACGCATCGAAATGAGAGATGCCGTTCTCAGGATAGATAACGCGCGTTTCAACGAAGTCTATGTCGCAACCTTCCCAATACAGGCGAACCAAAATCTCGATATCGAAGTCCATTCTCGAACCAACATCGTACTTATTCAACACAGTTTGAGTTTGGTTGATAGGATACGCTCTAAAGCCACACATGCTGTCTTTAATTGATAAAGAAAGGGTTTCTATCCATACCCAGATATGTGTCGCGTAGCGCCCATAGAGCCTTGCTTTGGGTACGCTGTCGTCGTAGATAGGCTGGCCTGATATCAGACGTTGTGGCTTAGCTTGTGAGGCCTCAATCAATGTTGGCAAGGCTTCCAGGTCGTGTTGCCCATCAGCATCTATCTGAATAGCGTGGCTAAAGCCTAGTTGCTGCGCTTTTTTGATTCCGGCTTTTACTGCGCCGCCTTTACCTTGGTTCTGTTCAAGCGTCACCAAGGTTACGTTTGAATTCTCTGCTAGGGGAGACAGAAACTGTTTTGTTGTGAGTTCACTGCCATCGTCAACGATGATGATCGGTAACTCAAAATGATGAAGTGACGACACCACAGCCGGCATGGTTGCGCCATGGTTAAAGCACGGGATAAGGAAGCAAGCCTTGTAGCTGCTTTCTTTTGTGTGGTGTTGAGAAGTAGCCTCGACGGGAGCGCTATTCACTTTTTTCTCCCAGCTTCATTTTGCCTGAAGAGTGGGTCTGTTCACCGTTGTTTGATGTGTAACTAAAGCTCAGCTTGTCTTTGTCAGCATCCCATTTGAGTGATAGCTGGATTGTAGCGTCAGGCAGGATAGGCTCTTGGAACTTAATGACTTCCATTCCTTTAAAGAAACCAGGAACGCCTAACTCTTGGACTGCGTAGTGAAGTGCCCAATCAATTTGCGTGACGCCCGGTAGAATAGGGAAGCTCTTGAAGTGCCCATTAAAGTCGGTGATATCTCCGCTAACATGAAGTGTCAGGGTCGATTCATTTTCTACCGTGTCTACAGCAATGATGTTTGGTTTTCTTTTATCCATAGGGCGTGCTTAGAATCCTTGGGCAAATATTGGTTCTTTGACAAAAATATAAAAAGATAATCTCAGTGTAAAATACGATCAGCGGTTTCTATGATTTTATTAGCTGTTCTATGTGAGATGTTAATCGCTTACCTTGGCTGTTGAGGGGGATCTCATCGACAACACGGTATTTTCTCGGGATTGCGATTGGCTCTAACCACTTTCTGAGTTCTGTACGCAGCATCAACCAGAATTTACCTTTGCTCATGGTCGATAGAGCGGCTTGGCCTTCATCTGATAATACCAAAACAGAGGCTAATATTAATCGCTCAGGCTCCTCAAATGGAATAACCACGCACTCACTTATCCAAGGCAGTTGCTCCAGTCGCTTTTCCACTTCAACCAGTGATACTCGCTTTTCTTCTATCTTGATCACTCGGTCCGTTCGGCCCTTCAATATGAATTGATTCTCCGAGACCATCTCGCACTCATCAGAGGTTTGATACCAGTTATTCTTATCGATGTACGGCGACAATAACTTAATGCAATTCTCACTGTTGAGACTAGCCTCAATACAGGCAAAAAGTTGCCAAGGCGTTTGAGCGCTCTCTTGCTGACGAAATGCGATGCCACCGGTTTCTGTGCTACCAAAGACTTCAATCGGTAAATGACCAAGCAGATCTCGTGACTGGTGAGCCGACTCGGTAGGCAATGGACCACCCGAAGAGAAGATTCCTGCAAGTTGTACCTTGTTGGTCTCATGCTTTAATCGTTTAAGTAGCGCTGGGCTGCTGATCAGTACACAGTTTTTATTGGCATGAGACAGAATTTGTTCTGGGTACTCAAGGTTGTTTCGAGCAAATGGCACACCAGAACAGAGCGGCCATAAGATTCTAAACAGCAGGCCATAGATGTGTTGGTGGGAAACGGTGCTTTGGATTCGGTTTCCCTTGAGTAAAGCATCCCAGTTCTTGTGTAACTGAGCCGTTTCAATATCTAGGTGTTCTAACGTTTTATCTATCGCTTTTGGCGTGCCACTTGAACCTGAAGTGAACAGAGTTAATGGGACTGTTGCCAAATCAATGGTCGTAAGATTCTCGGTTAGAGGTTTTTGTGCTTCAGTGTTTGAATCCAATAAGGTTTGGATATTACGAACGTCACTCACCTCAACTTCGCCAATCGAGTTATCAACTAGCAGGCAATCAAACTGCTTACTTAACTCAGCAAGCGCACATGGCTGGTAGTTGCCCGGTAAGATGATGTGTTTGTTGGCTGCTGCACATGCCAAAAAGGCCACCGTAAATAGGTAGCTGTCTTGGGTACAAATCGCGATTCGTTGAAAAGGGGATAAAGACAAAAATTGTACGAGTTGAGATAAGTCGTCGTTAAATGTTTGCCACGTAATCTCGCTATTGTCGTCAAAGCAGACAATAGATTCAGGGGTTCTGTCCTGGCTGAGAAGCTCAGACAACGAGGTGTAAGATACGGTTTGGGTCATAACAATTTAACTCTGACGAATGCGCTGTCTTACTACCCACTCTCCTGCAAAGAGTAACCCTGCAAACAGATAGCTGAGTAAGCCATTGTATAGGGTCCATACTTCTAGCGGTTGGAAGCAGGTGTAAAGGGCAATAGAGCCATTGATAACAAAGAACAAGCACCACACTTTGGTGACTTGTCGTGTGTAATCAACGCCACTTTGCGGAAGTTCAGGCTCTTGAAGGCGAGCAAGACGTTCGATAATCGTTTGTGGTTGCCATAGGCTCGAAGCGAATACAACCAGCATACAAACATTAACGATAACGGGATAATAGGTTAGCCAGCCGTGTTGCTTAAAGGCTAAGCCTAAAGCCAGCAGAACAATACCGGCACTTCCACTGATCCAAGCTAGGTGTTTTAGCTCTTTGATTTTAGCCTGACCGCCGGTGAAAATGCGTACAGCAAAGATAGCGGCTAAGGCAATACCAACGGTTTGTAAGCCAAACTTGTTGAGTCCAAAGTAAACCGCTATTGGATAAGTGAAAAGTATAATTGCCGACAGTAAAGTCAGCAGAGGACGCATTAGGCGTCCTTCAATAGTTCAACCACAGATTCGACAACGTCATTAACGGTGCGCACTGCTTTGAACTCTTCAGGTTTGATCTTCTTACCTGTGACGTTCTGTAGGTGAACGACCAAATCAACGGCATCAATGCTGTCTAGGTCTAGATCAAGATAGAGATGAGCTTCAGGGGTGATATCTTCAGCATCAAGCTCGAACAGCTCAATAAGCGCATCTTTAACCTGGTTGTATACTTCTTGTTGGTTAGCTTGTGTCATAAAGATCTGTCTAGTTATTCGTTTGAGAAGAGATGTAGTTCGCTAGATTTTCAACTGACGCAAAGTGCTGTCGAGTGTTTGAATCATCTGCATCGATAACAATGTTGTACTTTTTCTTGATAGCAAGGCCAAGCTCAAGGGCATCGATAGAGTCTAGTCCAAGTCCATCACCAAATAGTGGAGCTTCCGTTTCAATCTCATCAATGCTCATGTCTTCAAGGTTCAATGCGTCGATGATCAGTTGTTTCAGTTCGTTGTGTAATGTTTCCACTTTGGCCTACTTAATGCTTTATCTGAATGCTGCTTTAAGGGGGCGATTCTACATTATATGAGGTATTTTCGAAATGCCGATATCGCCTGTTATGTTATTGATACGCTAAATGTTTTCTTCGGAAGGGAAAATTGTTTGTGCAAGATGATGATTAAGGCGCCTTGCTGCCGAAGTTAAATTATTTGAGCCTTCAATAAATGGTTCGACTTCTATTTTACCTTTCACCGCGACATGAAAAAAGGGCTTCGACGCAGGAACTTGATACCATTTTTTCTCTTTCGTTAAGAATGTCGGAGAAACCGTAATATGAATCACGCGTAAATCGGTTTGTGTTCGAGTCGCGATTTGTGCCGCCCCACGCTGTAAGGATGGTTCAATTCCTGGCGTTGTGCGAGTTCCTTCGGGAAAAATCAGCATGACATTGCCACGTGAGAAGCGTTCTTCACAGCGCTCTAAAAGATCGTCAGGGGCTTGGTTCGGTATATAACCTGCCGCTTTGACAATCCTTTTCATAAAAGGGTTTTCCCAAATGGCCGCTTTGACGAGGCAATCACATTGAGGAAGTTGAGAGGCGATCAGCACATAGTCAATCAAACTTGGGTGGTTGGCGACGATAATGCAGTTACGGTCGTTACGCAGTAGTTCTGCACCATCAATTCGGTAATCGATTGCTCCGGTGAACTTCATGATCTGGCAAAACGCATTGAATGAGAAACGGATTAATCGCTGTGCTTTAAGCTCTCTTTTAATGGTATTGGGATTGGTTAGCGCGATAGTCGGTAAGATTAAGAAGCTCAATACTAAGCCACCCAAACCAAAGATGGTAAAGCAGAGGCCTGTCGCGATTACTCGCCAATACTGGTCTACTCTGCTCATTACGCTGTACCTGTCTCGGTGTTATTTACCCAAGACCAAGTTTGGTGCTTGCCAGCAATAGCCCACCTATTTGTACCTAATAAGATATGTTGGAGCGTTTGTAACCCTTGTGGTAACACGGAAGGTGCTTGGTTGGTCTCTACTGTCCTAGTAATAGAGTATTCACTGCCAGCGGTGAGCACTAAGCCCAGCGCATAATCAGCAAAGTTCTGTGTTTCGTACTCTTGGTAGAGCTCGGGCAGAGGTTGGTCGAAATCGATAACTAACACTCGATGCGACGGATATTGATGAAGGTAAAGATAAGCTTCGATCAGAGCGTTATGGAAAGTATCTTGCCCTGCGGCTATTGAAGTCAGTGGAATCGGTGCTTTGGCGGCAATGGTGGTTAGACCAGCTGCGGTATTATGTACCGACTGCGAGAACGCCATTGGTGAGGCATCGTCACCTTCTAATATCGACTGAATTAAAGTGGCGGTTCGATGCAACTCACCATGTCGGCTAGCAAAGACCAGATAATCAATCGAGGTGTCTTTTAATAGGGTTAACGCGGTTTGGACAGCAAGTTTGCTTTGCACACTCATTCGGCGGCGCATCATCGGTGGGATCGCTTTAAATTCAGTTGAGCCATCTTGTGGCCAATCTAAATTAGTGCTCCACGCTTGCCATTGGGCAACAGAATTGAGACCAGCCGAATTTGCAGACCATTTCTCAATATTAAACGACATTAATTGGGATTGATTTGACATAGAGTATTGATTTGCTTTGAGTCTAACTAAATACTATGCGCGCTTATAAATAAACACAGATAAGGAATTTAAATGAAATTACTAAAAATAGCAGTTTCAATGTTATTCATATTCGTTCTTGCAGGATGTGGACGCGTCCAACCTGTAATGAATGTTGAGGATACTCCAGTTGCACTGAATCTTCAAAGTAAACAGGTTAAATCAGCTATTTCTGAATCTGCTGAAAATCGAGGCTGGTTGGTTTCAGAAATAAAGCCTGGTTTGATCCGCGCTGAATTGTATGTTCGTTCGCACCACGCTGTGGTTGAAATTCCTTATAGTGATAAGTTTTACTCTATTCTTTACGTTGAATCAGAGAATTTGAAGTACGACGATGGTGAAATACACCGTAATTACAACCGTTGGGTTAATAACTTAAACGTTGATATTAAACGTAAGCTTGCGCAAATGGCAGCTGAGTAACTCTCTATTATTTAAAGTTAGGTTTTTCGTGTCGGAATATAAATTAGATCCATTCAACGCATTAGAAGCAAAAACAGAAGCGCAGAAATTGTCTTTCGCTCCGATTGTTTTTCATACTGCTCGTACACTTCGTGATTTAGGCATTTTGAAAGCGTTAGATGACGCGGGCAACGAGGGTTTACCAGCAGAGTCTATCTCTGAATCGACCGGTGTCTCTGAGTACGGCGTGAAAGTCCTGCTCGATATGGCGTTAAGTGCTCATATTGTGACTTGGGAAAAGCCTAACTACAAAATGGCTAACCTTGGTTTCTACCTTCTGCATGATGGTATGACTAACGCAAACATGGATTTCACAGCCGATGTTTGTTATGCCGCGATGATGCATCTAACAGAAGCGATTGAAGAAGGCACACCTGCAGGCTTGAAAGAGTTGGGTGATTGGGAAACCATTTACCAAGGCTTGTCTCAATTGCCAGAAAAAGCAAAAGAGAGTTGGTTCAAGTTTGATCACTTCTATTCGGATCGCTCGTTCCCTGTGTTACTTGAAAAAGTCTTCAGCAAGAAACCTAAGTCGCTGGTGGATATCGGCGGCAACACGGGTAAGTGGGCGATGCAATGCTGCAACCATGATGCGGACGTTGAGGTGACGATTGTTGATTTGCCACAGCAGCTAGAAATGGCAATGGCAAACGCGGCAAAGCATGGTCATCAAGAGCGAGTCACGCCATTCCCAGCGAATATGCTCGATAAACAGCAAACTCTGCCAACGGGCGCGGATGTTTGGTGGATGAGTCAGTTCCTTGATTGTTTCTCGCCAATGGAGATTCTGAGCATATTAAAGCGCGTTCGCTCTCATATGTCAGAAGATGCGACTGTCTATATCCTTGAACTGTTTTGGGATTCACAGAAATACGATGCGGCTTCTTATAGCTTAAACGCGACGTCTCTCTACTTTACCTGCTTGGCCAATGGCAACAGTCGTTTTTACCGCAGTGAAGATTTCTTAGAGATTGTTGAAGAAGCGGGCTTTGAAGTGGTAACGCGTACCGACGATATCGGTCTTGGTCACACGCTTCTAGAATTGAAAGCTGGCGCGCAATAAAAATAACAAACATGGCTTAAATAATGAAAAAACTATCAACTCAAGTGGTGATCATCGGAGCTGGGCCATCAGGGTCTATTGCTGCGTCTTTACTTCATAAAAAAGGCATCGATGTTCGAGTGATTGAAAAGAGCGTATTCCCTCGCTTTTCTATTGGTGAAAGCCTATTACCAGCTTGTATGGAAGTGATTGAACAGGCTGGGATGACTGACGCAGTGATCAACGCTAACTTCCAATACAAAGATGGCGCTGCCTTTCGCAAAAATGGCGTTTATACGGCGTTTAATTTTGAAGACAAGTTCTCTTCTGGCCCTGGAACTACGTTTCAGGTTCAGCGAGGTGCCTTTGATAAGGTTTTGGCAGATACGGCTGAGGCGCAGGGTGTCTGCATTGATTACCAACATGAGTTAATGGGCATTAATTTCACCGACGACAGCACCATTTTAGATGTACAAGTGCTGGGTGGAGAGCGTTATCAGATAGAAGCGCAATACGTTCTGGATGGCAGTGGTTTTGGTCGAGTGCTACCAAAAATGCTTAACTTGGCAGAGCCGTCATCGCTCCCTCCACGCAAAGCTATTTTTACGCACATTAACGATCATATTGCAGAGGTGGATACCGATCTTGAATATGACCGAAATAAAATTCTTATCTCTGTGCATCCAACCAACCCTGATGTTTGGTATTGGTTGATCCCGTTTAGTAACGGTGTCTCTTCGTTTGGTGTCGTAGGAGAGCCTAAGTTCTTTGAGTCCTATCCAGAAGACAAGATTGCTGCAATTAAACAGCTGGCAGCGGAAGAGCCGGGCTTGGCTGAGATACTGGCAAGCGCCGAGTATCCAAACCCTGCGGGTGAAATTGGTGGCTATTCTGCCAATGTAAAACATTTGGCGACGGATAAGTACGCGTTGCTTGGCAATGCCGGCGAGTTCCTTGACCCGGTGTTCTCGTCAGGCGTGACGATTGCGATGAAGTCGGCACAGTTTGCGGTTGAGTGTGTCGAAAAGCAACTTAACGGTGAGAAGGTAGATTGGGAACGCGATTATGCCGCTCCTTTGATGGTTGGTGTAAACACCTTTAGAACGTATGTTGAGGGGTGGTACTCAGGTACTTTGCAGGATGTGATTTTCTATCAAGATCCAAATCCAAAGATTAAGCAGATGGTGTGCTCAATTCTGGCGGGTTACGCATGGGATCAAGCCAACCCTTATGTGAAAGAGTCTAAGCGCCGATTGGCGACACTGGCTGAGATATGCCGAAACTAGGTAATCGATTTTGTATGTAGCAATACTCTAAATTGCCACGATGGATCGTCATAAATTAAAAACAGCCGCAATGTGCGGCTGTTTTTGTATCTGAAAAATATGGGCGGTCAGCTTAATCGGATTTAAGCCTATTTTAAGTCGATGCTGTTCAATCGTCCCATAAATATAAGTAGATCAATTACGTCTTTGTGAGCATCAAGCAGCGCACGTTTGGTTTGGCTGTAAGCGGCAAGTCTGCCGTGCTTTCTAATGGAGCACACCTTAGTTTTGTATTTGTAGTCGCCGTTTTCTGAGAATACACGCCACTTAGCGATGTAGCATTCGTCGCGGTGTTCGGGATCACTCTGAGTTGGATTTGGTTTGAATACAATTTTGGGTTCTAGACTATGAGGCAGGCGCGTCATCAGGTAGGGCTCTTTGAGGACTTTGGGCCAAAATTTGCCCCATAGCTGTCTGCCCAGTTCATCTCTTAATTTAATGGTTTTCTTCAGTGCTTTGTCTTCACCCATACGAACAAAACCGACCGACCGATGCAACACCGTATCTTCGGGAGTATGAATGTGGATCTTAAAAGCGGTTTTACCTTTCGAGATAAAGCGGTAACCGGTAGCACCAATTAGATTATTCTGACTCATAGTTTGCTAAGTGATGATTATGTTATTAATAAGATTACGCCAAATACTGCAAAACCGAAACTAATACCCATGAAAAAAATAAAGCCTTAACAAAAGTGCTAAGGCTTTATTAGAAACTGTGAGGCGGGCGTGTCGCTAACTACATGATTTTCTGCATCACATCACCAATTTGAATGCTTCCAGCAAGGCTTGGTTGGTCGATCGTCAGTTCTGCTTCGTTTTCATAAACGCGAGAAACGGTCAGTGTGATGTCGCTTTGAGAAACCTTGTTGCGTGGCAAACCGCGTTGGTCGATAAACGAACCTGTGTGCCACAGTTGCAACTTGTCACCTTGTTGTACGCCATGCATTCGACCTAAATCAATGGTCACAGTGTTACCAAATACCGCTGCAACCTCTGGAAGGGTGATCTTACATGACACTTCCGATTCTAAGTCCAACATAATGTTACGGCTAACACGCAGCATCATGCTGCCGTAGGTTGATGCCCAGAAACGGGCACTGCGGGTGTCGACTTCACTGGTCTTAGCAAATGGCCACTTTGCCACTTCACGATAGCTACGGTTGTAAACCTGATGTCCTGTTTTACCATCGAAGACTTGCATCTCTAACGCAAACTGGCGATTGATGATGTCGTCTTTCAACAGTTTGGACTCGATGGTCGCGGTTAAATCGGTAATGTCGCCACCAATGATGTATTGTGCGCCAGTGTCTTGGGCGATCATCTTGATCACTTCAGGTCGACGTTTGTCGATGTCGTAATTGGTCGTGCCAACGGAAACAAAGCTGCGAGACTCTTGCGCCAGCTGTCGATCTACGACATGACCAAAATCATCACCGATGTTATAGATTCTGCCCATTACAGCTTGCTGTGGGGAAGTCACATCGATGTTGCCGACCAAAAATGTCTTCTTATATTGGCTCTCATGGCAAGCATTTGCCGAAGGATAGATATCGATCCTTGCGGTGATCATTATATTGCCACTGCGTTTTTTCTCTTTTTCTACCAAGATGTAGCGCACCTCATGATTGGTAAATTGAAACTCTTTTTTGTTTGCGTCGAGGTAGGGCGTGAGGTTGGCAATGCTACCAATGTCGGCTCCTGAGAACTGGATCGCTTTATATACCGCGTCTTCCAGAGCATGGACCCTTGCCGTTTCCTCTGACGATACGATGGCTGCGGTACCGGTAACCTCATACCAAGAGGCATGAGCACTGAAGCTTATGGTTATCAGTGAACTTATTGAAAATAAGTAAGAAATTATTTTTTTCATCTATTCGTTACCAGTTGGGTATAAATATTGCTTAACAAATAACTATAAGCTTGAAGCTGACTTAAGTGCGTTTTTCTTAATCTGAACCATTAATGAAAAGCAAAGACTGTTCCAACATTGTAATCCATTGAAAAGAATAATGGTGAGAACATATTGGAACAGGGAGCACTAAACCTATCTGGAGATAAGAGAATGAAAAAATGGCTCGTAGTAATGAGTGTCATGTTGTTGACCTCATGCGCTTATTCGCCAATCTATAACGGCAAGTCTGAATATTCAGGCAGTCAGTTTATGTTGATGGATAGCCCTCGTCATACCATGGATTTCTTCGTGGAAAGTATGACCGAAGATCTGATCATTTCGAATACGAGTATCTCAGCAAGAACTCCGATAGCGATTACGTCGTTTGTTGACCTGCAACACATGGACACAACGAACTGGCTAGGAAACTCGGTATCAGAAGGTTTCATTCATCAGTTTCAGCGTCGTGGCTTCAAGGTTGTTGATTTCAAAACAACAGGTTCTATTCAAGTGACTCATCAAGGTGACTTTGCGTTAAGCCGCGATTGGAAAGACTTAGCTCAAGAACAAGACGTACAGTACGTACTGACAGGCACTATGCTTCGCCAAGAAGGTGGTGTGTTAGTCAATGCTCGTGTTGTTGGCATGCAAACTCGCATTGTCGTGGCGACGGCACAAGGCTTCTTGCCTGCAGACCGTATTGGTCGTGACCTAGATACTCTAAACAGTATTCGAACTCAAGATGGCGTTATCATTCGTTCTGACCCAACGATCAGCCAGCCTTATACTGTTATTCTTCGCCCTTAGGAGTTCGAGATGAAGAAGTTAATATTTGTTGTTGCCGCTTTACTGCTTGTTGGCTGTCAGCCACTGCAAAACATGAGGCCAGACGACTACTTAGTTGCCGTTGGCTACGCGAGTATCAGTGAGCAGAAAGGACGTAACGATGAAGAAAGACGTATCCGTGCGATGAGAGCTTCTAAGATCGACGCCTATCGTGAACTTGCAGAACAAGTTTACGGTATGCGAGTGAGTGGTCGGGCAGAGCTTGAAGATCAACGCCTTGGTACGGAACGTACTTCTGGTGCGGTTGATGGTGTTATCCGTGGCGCAGAAGTGGTGCGCAGTTACCCTGTGGGTGATAGCTACGTAACAGAGCTTCAGTTGGATATTCGCAAGATGGATCAGCTACGTAACTACGGTGAAGTTCAGGCAGTACCTGAGAAGAGACAACAAACACTGTTCTAATTTCGGTGTTCGAATTGAATATTCAGTGATATTGGTTGCTACTCGCTTTCCAGATGGCATATCGGCAACCAATAACTAATATGGATGTAAAAGCGGCAAGTATGAAAATACTTGCCGCTTTTTTGTTTATCGATTTTGTCAGGGTGTTCAAAGGCTGATTAGAAATTTTGATAAAGAACAACGACAGAAATAGCCTGAGATACAGACTTAAGTAGGAGTGTTGTTGAAGAGGTAGCTTAACTAGGCTTTTACGTTGGTTCCCAGCGTGGAAATAGTATGCGTTTGACCACCGGCATTGTAGGTCATGCCAATTTTACCGTGGCTTTGCTGCATCATATTGCTGAGTTTTTTGAAGCTAAGGTGTGCTCGATTCAAGGCTTCGCCATTAACAAGGTTCGCTTGCTGGCAATCGTGCACTATCGACTGGATCTTTGTGACTAACTGAGCAAGTTCAGGATTCTCGGTCAGTTCTGAGATATTGGTATGGGTCGCGATTCGCTGATCGGTTGATCTTAATTGTTCAACAAGGACTACTTTTTCTTTGGCGATTCGCTCAATATCGTTTGATTGTCGGCTCGTAATAGCGGTTTTCTCTGAACTTAATAATTCAGATAAGGCTTTGGCATTTTGAAGTTGAAAATTAACTAAATCTGCTAGTGCCGCCATAACGTAAACCTATTCATAACCTCGTATGCTTTAAGACAATCACTTCAATCAAAAGTGAGTGTTGGCTTAAAGACCTTTTAATTCATCTTCGAACTTGATCATGTTGTCTGCCAGTTTTTCTGGATCAACAGTGTATGAACCGTTCGCAATCGCTTCTTTGATCGCTGCTACTTTCACAGAATCAAAGCTTGGTTGTGCTGCCATATCTTGGTGGAGCTGACCAATCGCTTTGCCTTGTTGGCTAAGTGAAACCGCATCTTTGCTTGTTGGTGATTTAGTTGATACATCAGAATGTGATGCCTCAGAACTAGAATCAGAGCGTACTGCTGATCGGTTAGTGGTCGTTAGGGTTTGCCCTGAACGAATATTATCAATGCCTGCCATAGTTAAGCCTTTTTCTTCAAAAATGGGAACCTGTACAGTCAATATCGACCAAGGGTTCGAATACTTTAGCAATTTTTAGCTCAATAGTCGAAAAGCGACAAAACACCGCCGCCGTCACATTTGGCGTTAGAGTAGAGAGTGAAATCGCTAACGATACCTTCAATTTAGAAGTAAAGAGTTAAAAGTAAACTGTGACTTCAGACATGCTGGTAACAATTCCTTCAATTATACGCTGTGATTTGTCATTTTTCACTCTTACTTGATCACCCATAGAGCCATCGGTAAGCGCAGTCCCTTTGGTGGTAATGGTCATGCCACCTTTTACTGCCTGTATGATAACCTTCTCGTTTCGGCAGACGACACAGATATCACCTCTTTCTACAACATCGCCCGGTCTTAGGTTCTTTTTTACCTTAGCGCCGATGACTTGTTGTGGGGCTGTGAAACCTTGGCGACGAAACTTGTTAAGAGAAATCATAGCGGTGGTGACATCGTATTGACCGACGATTTCGCCTCTCGCGAGTGAACGAGTGGTGGTGACAAGGGGCACCGACATCGAAAGACGCACGGGTACATAAACGCGCCACTCATCAGGAACACATTGCACTAAAACCGTAATACTGCTGCGGGTATTGGTGGTGGTTGAGGCGCTGGTCTCTAAAGGCACTGGGCAGTCTGTCGCTTTGATTCTTGAGTCAACATTTGCTGAATTAACAAAGAGTTCGCCACCTTGTGGCTGCTCAACTGTATCAAGGATATGTTGCTCCGCTGCAGACTGAATCATCTCAATTTGTTCTGGGGTCGCAGCTTGTACAAAAAAACTAAACAATATTGATAAAATGCCGATAAACTTAGCGACAGTTTTAAAAGTAGCTCTACACATTGCTATGGAAAGAGGTGGCAAATTTGTTTTATAATACGTCATTCCGTTTCTCTGGTGGTTCGTAGCCTGCAGTAGACTAACACTTTTTATACAAAAAAGTTTGATATGGAGATGAGCTCATGACGGGTATTCTTGATTCGGTGAATCAGCGTACGCAACTCGTCGGTCAAAACCGATTAGAATTACTAACCTTTCGCCTAATGGGGCGTCAGCGTTACGGCATTAATGTCTTTAAAGTAAAAGAAGTGCTGCAATGCCCTAAGCTGACAAAGATGCCAAACTTGAACCCACTGGTTAAAGGTGTAGCACACATTCGTGGCCAAACGATCTCTGTGATCGACTTGAGCTTAGCGATTGGTGGCCGTCCTACAACGGATGTTGAAAAGTGTTTTGTGGTTATCTCTGAGTTTAACCGAACCATTCAAGGTTTCTTGGTAAGTTCAGTTGAGCGCATTATTAACATGCACTGGGAATCGATTCTTCCGCCGCCAGATGGCGCAGGTAGAGCTAACTACCTGACAGCGGTAACCAACATTGATAATGAATTGGTAGAAATTCTTGATGTTGAGAAGATCCTTGCAGAAATTTCTCCTGTTGATGAAACAATGGACAGCAAGATTGCTGAAGATATTGCGAAAGTAGAACAAGAGAAAGAACTGGTTCGCCGCATCTTGATTGCTGATGACTCGACCGTTGCTCGTAAGCAGGTTCAACGTGCTATTGAGTCGATTGGTTTTGAAGTTATCTCGGTGAAGGATGGTAAAGAAGCCTACGAGAAGCTGATACAGATGTCATCAGAAGGCAGTATTTACGATCAGATTTCATTGGTGATTTCTGATATCGAAATGCCAGAAATGGATGGATACACGCTGACTGCTGAGATTCGTCGTCACGCCGAACTTAAAGATTTATACGTAATTTTACACTCATCGTTGAGTGGTGTATTTAACCAAGCCATGGTTGAGCGTGTTGGAGCTAACTCCTTCATCGCTAAATTCAACCCAGATGAGCTTGGTGCAGCTGTAAAAGCTGCGTTAACTAACTAAAAGAGACATTAATGACTGCTATAACAATAAGTGATCAAGAGTATCGCGATTTCAGCCGTTTCTTAGAATCTCAATGTGGCATTGTATTAGGTGACAGCAAGCAGTATTTAGTGCGCAGTCGTCTAAGCCCATTAGTAACGAAGTTTAAGTTAGCTTCTTTGTCTGATTTGTTGAGAGATGTAGTAACAGGTCGAAACCGTGAGCTGCGTGTGGCTGCTGTCGATGCCATGACGACGAACGAGACACTTTGGTTCCGTGATACTTACCCGTTTGCTGTGCTTGCGGATAAGCTTCTACCGGAAATAGCGGCAAATAAACGTCCTATTAAGATTTGGTCTGCGGCAAGCTCTTCAGGCCAAGAAGCATACTCAATGGCAATGACGATTCTTGAAACTCAAGCTCGTAAGCCAGGTATGCTGCCAAATGTATCGATTACCGCAACTGACATCTCAGCAAGTATGTTGGATATGTGCCGCACTGGCGCTTACGACAACCTTGCATTGGGACGTGGACTTTCTCCAGAGCGCCGTCGTACTTTCTTTGAAGATGCGGGCGATGGCCGTATGAAAGTGAAAGATAACGTCAAGCGCATGGTGAACTTCCGCCCTCAGAACCTGATGGACAGCTATGCATTGTTAGGCAAGTTCGACATTATTTTCTGTCGTAACGTGCTGATTTACTTCTCGCCTGATATGAAGTCAAAGGTACTTAACCAGATGGCAAATAGCCTGAACCCTGGTGGGTACTTACTATTGGGCGCGTCTGAATCGTTAACAGGCTTAACCGATCGTTTTGAAATGGTTCGCTGTAATCCAGGCATCATCTACAAATTAAAGTAACGAGCGGCACCGATATTAGGTGTAAGGTTACCGTCTAAATTTAAAACCCAGCCAAGTGCTGGGTTTTCTTTTTCCTGCTTAAGCTATATCTTTAAGTCAGAGTGACATTCCAATTTACTCTATTTTTTGGCTTGTTTATTGCAAGTTTACCCACGAGTAACCTGTAAAAGCATTGATAGACCGCCTTGTTTCAAAAGTTGGTATATATATTGCTTTGGTTATTTCATAACAGTCAGTTCTTGAGTTGAGGTTTACATGGCTATTTCTTTTGACAATGCTTTGGGCATTCACCAGCACACAGTTGGTGTACGTGAGCGTAACGCTGAGGTGCTTTCCACCAATATCGCGCAAGCAAACACGCCTGGGTATAAAGCAAAGGGATTAGACTTTAAGAAATCACTGCAAGCGGCAAGTTCTGGGGCAAGCATTGGTCTTAGCCGTACAGATGGTCGGCACATTTCTGCCTCAACAACGGTGAACGGGGAAACGAAGTATCGCATTCCTACCCAACCTGATACAGGAGATGGCAACACGGTTGATTTGGATTTGGAAAGAAACCTTTTCATGCAAAACCAAATTAGGCATCAAGCCTCTCTCGACTTCTTAGGAAGTAAGTTCAAGAATTTAACTAAAGCGATTAAAGGGGAATAATTAGATGAGTTTATTCAATGTATTCAATGTGACTGGTTCTGCGATGAGTGCTGAATCTGTTCGTCTAAATACGACCTCGAGCAACCTTGCGAACGCGGACAGTGTAAGTAGTTCTGCTGAAGAAACTTACAAGGCTCGTCACGCAGTGTTCGGCGCTGAGTTAAATAAAGCACGCAACAGTGGTCACACTGTGCCTGTGAAAGTATTAGGTATTGTGGAAAGCGATAAGCCGCTAAGCGCGGAGTACAACCCGGATCACCCATTAGCGAACAACGAAGGCTATATCTACAAGCCTAATGTCAACGTTATGGAAGAAATGGCAAACATGATTTCGGCATCACGTGCGTACCAAACAAACGTACAGGTTGCTGACTCGAGTAAACAAATGCTGCTGCGTACGCTGCAGATGGGTCAATAAGGATAAGGAGGTAGCACATGGCTGGAATCAACAACAATGTTGGTCAAAGCGGCTTGTCCTATGTTGACCAGCTGAAGAGTCTTCAAGATGGCGCTAAAAAGCCCGACGAAACAACAGGTAAGCAGGATCTTAAACAAGAAGACTTCTTATCTTTGTTGACTAAGCAACTAGCACAACAAGACCCTTTCAAGCCGGTTAGCAATGACCAGATGATTGCGCAAATGGCTTCATTTGCGACCGTAGATGGCATTGGCAAAATGAATACACAGTTTGAAAGCTTGAATTCATCAATGACCTCTAACCAAGCTCTTCAGGCCTCCTCTTTAGTTGGGCGTGATGTATTGGTTCCTGGTGCGGCAGGTGTAAAACCCGGTGATGGCGGTATGGCGGCAATGGTTAAGCTTCCTCAGGCAATGGACAATGTAATGGTCCGTGTTGAGAACGAAGTTGGCCAATTGGTTCGCACATTTGATATCGGCTCTAAACCATCTGGTGATACACGTGTTGAATGGGACGGAAAAGACGAAGACGGTAACCCATTGCCGGCCGGTAAATACAACGTGAAAGCGTCGGGTTTGCTGGATGGCGAGAACACAGAGTTCCAAGTTTCCAGTTATGCGAACGTGAACAGTGTGCTTCTTGGTAAGGGCGATGGCAACGTACTACTCAATCTGGCTGGTTTCACATCGCCAGTACGACTTGCTGAAGTACTAGAAGTTGGTAAAGCGTAGCTCTTTATTGAGTGACTATGCTAGCTAGATAGATTAGGAGAATAATGGAATGTCATATGTAGCTTTAAGCGGCCTATCCGCTGCACAATTAGACCTGAATACAACCAGTAACAACATTGCGAACGCGAACACATTTGGCTTTAAAGAGTCTCGTGCCGAGTTTGGTGATGTTTACTCAAGCTCGTTGTTCACTAACGCAAAAACGACGGCAGGTGGCGGTGCGCAAGCTAGCCAAGTGGCGCAACAGTTCCACGAAGGTTCAAGTATTTATACGAACAACCCAATGGACTTACGTGTAAGTGGTACAGGTTTCTTTGCAGTATCGAAAGACCGCATGGTGCCAGAGATTAACGAATTAACGCGTAATGGTGCATTTCACCTAAACAAAGACAACTACATGGTTACCGCTAATGATGAGTTTCTTTTAGGTTACGATGTTGATCCAAACTCGGGGGAAGTTCTTTCTTATGCGCCAAAGCCTCTCGACATTCCTGCTGAGTTTGGTAAACCAAAACAGACAGAAAACATTGAAGTAGGGGTTAACCTTCCTGCAAACGGTGATCTTAAAGACCCGGCTGCATTTAACTTCAAAGATGCTGATACTTATAACCGTGCAACGTCTTCGACGGTATACGATTCTATGGGTCAGTCTTACAAGTTAACGACTTACTACCTCAAAGATCAGACTCAACCAAACACTTGGCAAACGTACTACACCATGTCAGATGAGAACGGTGAAAAGCCGGTCAACATTACTGGTGGTGATGCGACGAATGCACAAGGTCATGTTGGTCACACAATGAAGTTCAACAATGACGGTACGTTAGCAAGCCTAAACAATGGTCAGCCGATTAACTCGGAACCACTGGGTGCTGGTGCGAACCCTATTGACTTGAACGGTGCTGATCCAACTCAAGTGCTTAAGTTTGGTTTAGATTCTTCAACTCAGTTTGCCGCTCCGTTTGAATTGACTAAGTTTGATGAAGATGGCGCGACAACAGGTTTCTTAACAAAAATCGATTTCGATGAGTACGGCAGTGTTCTAGGTACTTATTCAAATGGTGAAAACGTGATGCTTGGCCGTGTAGGCTTGGTTCGTGTACCAAATGAGCAAGGTCTGGATAAGAAAGGCGGTACTCAATGGGATTCTACCAACGACTCTGGTGACAAGATCTGGGGTGAGTCGAACAAAGGTTCATTTGGTAGCATCAACAACGGCTCGCTAGAGCAGTCGAACATCGATATGACTCAAGAACTGGTTGATTTGATTTCTGCTCAACGTAACTTCCAGGCGAACTCGCGTTCTCTAGAAGTACACAACCAGCTACAACAGAATATTCTTCAGATTCGTTAATCGTTTAAAGCGTTTGAATCATCTGCGAATACCCAATTCAATGTTATTGAATTGGGTATTGTTGTTTGTCTTTTTATTTGCCGCCCCTATTGCCGCCCGGTAATGCCACTGGCAACAATTCTTCCTCAATGATCCTTTGATGATCACCCTTCTTGTTCGTTTTCTATTTAAATTATTGATAAATAACAGTTAAAAATATTGGCACAGTGTTTGCTTTATTAGCCCCAGAAGATGATTTTTGGAGCAAAATTATGGATCGCGCACTGTTTCTTGCCATGAGTGGCGCTAAGCAAAATATGCAAGCTTTGCAGCTACGTGCAAACAACCTTGCCAACGTAAGTACAACGGGTTTCCGTGCTGATTTAGCACAGGCACGTTCAATGCAAGCGTATGGCGAAGGCATGCCTACTCGTGTTTTCAGCATGACAGAGCGTCCGGGTCATAATTTCGCTCAGGGTAGTGTGGTTACTACTGGCCGAGATCTAGACGTTACCATTCAAGGTGATGGTTGGATTTCAGTGATGGACAATACTGGCCGTGAAGGTTTAACACGTAACGGTAACCTAAGGGTTGACCAAAACGGTTTACTAACCAACGCAAGCGGTCACTTAGTGCTTGGTGAAAACGATGCACCAATCACGCTGCCAATCCCAATCAGCAAAGTAGAAATTGGTACAGACGGTACGATTTCGGTGATTCCTCAAGGCGCTCCAGCTGAAGAATTGGCCGTGGTTGATCGTATTAAGCTTGTACGTCCAGACAACCAAAGTTTGTTTAAAGACACGAATGGTCTATTCCGTTCGAAAAACCCAGATCAGGCATACGAAGCAGATGCAGCGGTAACGTTGCTAAAAGGTGCTATCGAAGGCAGTAACGTAAATGCCGTAGGTGAAATGACCAGCCTAATTGACTTACAACGTCAGTTTGAAATGCAGGTCAAAATGATGAGCACAGCAGAGGAAATGGACAAGTCGTCTGATTCACTGCTTCGTATGAGCTAATAGAATTTAAAGGACATTGCTATGCATCCAGCATTATGGGTAAGTAAAACGGGTTTAGACGCCCAACAAACCAATATCTCAACGATTTCGAACAACCTTGCCAACGCCTCAACCATTGGTTTTAAAAAGAGCCGCGCGGTATTTGAAGATCTGTTCTACCAGAATATTAATCAACCGGGTGGTCAATCGTCTCAGAATACTGAGCTGCCAAGTGGTTTGATGCTGGGTGCCGGTTCTAAGGTCGTCGCGACTCAAAAAGTGCACACTCACGGTAACGCACAAACGACATCTAACAGCCTAGACATGATGATTGAAGGCGACGGTTTCTTCCAAGTTGAAATGCCAGACGGTGAAACAGGTTACAGCCGCAATGGTCAGTTCACACTGAACGGTGAAGGCGCGATCGTAACGTCGGGCCAAGGTTATCCTCTACAACCAGAAATTGTGATTCCTGAAGACGCGATCTCGGTAACGGTTGGTAACGACGGTGAAGTATCGGTTCGTCTACGTGGCGAGCAAAACAACGTCGTGGTTGGTCAAATTACCATTACTGACTTTGTAAACCCAGGTGGTCTAGAGCCAATAGGTCAAAACCTTTATTTGCCAACTGGCGCGAGTGGCGACCCACAAGAGGGTGTACCGGGTTTTGATGGCCTGGGTAACATCCGCCAATCGATGCTAGAAACATCGAACGTAAACGTAACCGAAGAGCTGGTAAACATGATTGAAGCTCAGCGTGTATACGAAATGAATTCGAAAGTTATCTCGTCAGTAGACAAGATGATGAGCTTTGTTAACCAACAGCTGTAATTGGTTTATTCGCCGTTTACTTTTTTAATTAATCTATCTGTTTTTGCTAATTGACCCATTTACCACTGCCTGCTGAGAGTATATCGCCATGAAACGTATTTTTTGTTTAGCCCTGTTAGCTTCGATGACTGGTTGTACAGTACTGGATCCAATTGAGACGCCAGCACAAGAGAACGCGACCACAGTGGTTGATGCGGTTGAAGGCGATAAGTCGGCAGAAGAAAGTTCAGGAATTATCGACACGCTTCGTGGGCGAACCGATCCAATTGCTGGTGACCCTGCATGGGCGCCAATCAACCCCAAGCAGAAGCCAGAGCATTATGCAGCGGCAACGGGCTCACTGTTTAATGTGAACCACATTGGCAGCATGTATGACGACTCAAAGCCTCGTGGTATTGGTGACATCATCACTGTAGCGCTAGATGAGAATACTCGAGCGACCAAAAAAGCCAACGCAGACATGTCTAAGTCGAATGATGCATCGATGGAGCCGCTGGCTGTTGGTGGTCAAGAGCTGACGATCGATAAGTACAACTTCTCTTACGATCTGAGCAACACCAATACCTTCGCTGGTGATGCGTCAGCCAACCAAAGTAACAGCATCAGCGGCTATATCACCGTAGAAGTGATCGAAGTATTAGCCAATGGCAACCTAGTGGTTCGTGGTGAGAAGTGGATGACACTGAACACAGGCGATGAGTATATCCGCCTAAGCGGCACCATCCGTCCTGATGATATTGATTTTGAAAATACCATCGCTTCAAACCGTGTTTCTAACGCACGAATTCAGTACTCGGGCACGGGCGTGCAGAAAGATATGCAAGAGCCTGGATTCTTGGCACGATTCTTTAATGTATCTCTGTAGAGCTTGATAGGACGACGACATACTGACAGCCTCTATCACTGAGCCACATTTAGCTAAGCTATTATAAATTAAAGCAATACAGACAGGTTACTCAATGAAAAAACTGACACTCGTACTATTCGGCATGCTATTTCTTGCCACCAGTGCCCATGCTGCGCGAATCAAAGACGTGGCAAAAGTGGCGGGTGTTCGTAGTAACCAACTTGTCGGTTATGGTTTGGTCACGGGCTTGCCGGGTACTGGTGAGACAACTCCCTTTACCGATCAAACATTTAACGCAATGCTGCAAAATTTTGGCATCCAATTGCCGCCCGGCACTAAGCCAAAAACCAAAAACGTCGCGGCTGTTATTGTGACTGCTGAACTGCCAGCATTCTCTAAGCAAGGCCAAGAAGTTGACGTAACCGTTTCTTCTATCGGTTCAGCAAAAAGCCTTCGTGGTGGTACCTTGCTACAGACCTTCTTGAAAGGTCTAGACGGTCAAGTGTATGCGGTCGCGCAGGGTAACTTGGTGGTAAGTGGCTTTAGTGCACAAGGTAACGACGGTTCTAAGATTGTCGGTAACAACCCTAACGTTGGTATCATCTCTAGCGGTGCGACGGTTGAACAAGAGATCCCAACGCCATTCGGTCGTGGTGACTACATCACCTTCAACCTAATCCAATCAGATTTCACAACGGCTCAGCGTATGGCTGATGCGGTTAATAATTTCCTAGGCCCACAAATGGCTTCAGCGGTAGACGCAACTTCAGTAAAAGTTCGTGCACCGCGTGAAATCAGCCAGCGTGTAGCATTCTTGTCGGCTATCGAAAACATCGAGTTCGACCCTGCTGAAGGCTCTGCAAAAATCATCGTCAACTCTCGTACAGGTACGATTGTGGTTGGTAAGCACGTTCGCCTAAAAGCGGCGGCGGTCACCCACGGTGGTATGACGGTTGCAATTAAAGAAAATCTAAACGTAAGCCAACCGAATGCATTCTCTGGTGGCCAAACGGTAGTGGTCCCTGATTCTGATATCGAAATCACGGAAGGCGATGGTAAGATGTTCAAATTTGAACCTGGCCTAACGCTGGACGATTTGGTACGCGCAGTCAATGAAGTGGGCGCTGCACCTTCTGATTTAATGGCAATCCTTCAAGCACTGAAACAAGCGGGTGCGATTGAAGGCCAATTGATCATTATCTAAGGAATAAAGCATGATTAAGAATAACAATGACATCGGCTTTATTCACGACATCGGTAGTTTAGACCGTCTTCGTCAACAAGCGGTAAACGGTGAAGAAGGTAGCGAGAAAGAAGCATTAACCGCGGCGGCAAAACAGTTTGAATCGATTTTCACCTCGATGTTGTTTAAGTCAATGCGCGATGCTAACTCGAGCTTTAAGTCGGATATGTTGAACAGCCAGAACGAGCAGTTCTATCGTCAGATGCAAGATGACCAAATGGCGAGTGAGTTAAGCGCTTCAGGTTCATTAGGTCTTGCAGATATGATCGTGGCTCAACTAAGCGCTGGCCAAGCAAGCGATACGTCTGAAGAGAAGGTTCGCAGTGAAGGCTTTGATGCTTCATTGCAAAGACCGCAATATTCAGGCCGTTCGGAAGAGCGAGCGTCAGACGTTCAACCTGCGCAAGCAGCAAAACAGCCAGTATCCTTTGATTCTCCAGAATCGTTTGTGACCTCAATGAAGCCTTACGCGGAAAAAGCGGCAAGTGCGCTTGGTGTGGACTCGTCTCTTCTATTGGCACAAGCTGCCCTTGAAACGGGTTGGGGTTCTAAAATGGTTAAGAACTCTTTGGGCAACAGCAATAACTTATTTAACATCAAAGCAGATAGAAGTTGGAAGGGCGATAAGGTCGCGACTCAAACTCTTGAGTTCCATGGCAAAACCGCCGTTAAAGAGTCAGCTTCCTTCCGTTCTTACTCTAATTTCGAAGATAGCTTTAATGATTACGTGAAGTTCTTGAACGAAAATCCAAGATACGAAACGGCGCTACAGCATCAAGGCAATTCAGAGAATTTCATCAAAGGTATTCATCAGGCTGGTTACGCAACTGACCCTAACTATGCAGACAAGGTTTTACGAGTTAAAGCCAAGATTGATGAGATGAACTAGCGTCATAAATCAACATAGAGAGCTTGCTACTGGCAGGCTCTTTTCTTCTCCGCCCCTTCAGTTCTTACGCGTAATCCATAGTTATCTCCTTACACTTCAATAAATTATCGTCTTTTAATTTCCTATTGTTTTTGTTGGCACATATATTGCAATTATCTTAGTAATATACGGTTGTAGTTAATCAGTTCATTCTGGTTTTGTTAAGTTTTTTGGGGGCATTATGGCGTCGGATCTTCTGAATGTAGGGGCACAAAGTGTTCTTACGGCTCAGAGACAGCTCAACACCACAGGTCATAACATTTCTAACGCTAACACAGAGGGCTATAGCCGCCAGTCTGTGATTCAAGGTGTGAATGACCCGCGCCAGTATGGTGGGCAATCCTACGGTATGGGGGTACATGTGGAAAATGTTCGCCGCTCTTGGGATCAGTTTGCCGTCAAAGAACTTAACTTATCGACAACCAATGCCGCCAACAAAGGCGATACCGAAGCCAACCTCGATATGCTGTCGAGCATGTTGTCGTCGGTCGCTTCAAAGAAGATTCCAGAAAACCTCAACGAATGGTTTGATTCCGTTAAGACTCTGGCCGATACCCCAAATGATGTGGGTGCGCGTAAGGTCGTGTTAGAGAAAGCAGGGCTTGTAACTAAAACCTTGAATGAATTTCATGAAACAGTTCGTCAACAGTCTGATTCTACGAATAAAAAATTAGATATGGGTATCGAGCGAGTTAACCAACTTGCGTACGAGATCCGTGATGTTCAGCGTTTAATGATGCGAACTCCTGGGCCTCATAATGACCTACGAGATCAGCATGAAAAGTTGATTAATGAGCTTTCTGGTTACACCAAAGTTACGGTGACACCACGCTCAAATGCCGAAGGGTTTAATGTCCATATTGGTAATGGCCATACCTTGGTCTCTGGTAGTGAAGCGAGTCAGCTGAAGATGGTTGATGGCTTACCCGATGCACATCAGCGCCGCCTAGCGATTGTTGAAGGTAAGTCTTTAAAACCGATCACCAGCAGTGATATCGACGGAAAAATCGGCGCCATGCTAGACATGCGTGACGAACATATCCCAGCAATCATGGATGAGCTTGGTCGTTTGGCGACCGCGTTTTCATATGAGGTCAATAGTCTTCAAGAACAAGGTTTGGATCTTAACGGCAACGTAGGTAAGGACTTGTTTACCGACGTGAACTCAGAGCTGGTGGCAAAATCTCGTGTCACGGCTAGCGGGCAATCGAAAGCCGATGTTGCGGTATACATTGATGATACTTCTGCCTTAAAAGGCGGTGAGTATGGACTGAAATACGATGGCAGTGATTATGTCGTGACTAAGCCGAACGGTGAGACCGTTAAGATGGCGACCGACTCTAGCGGTAGTGCTTTTTATCTTGATGGCATGCGAGTGGAAGTACGTAACCCTCCTGAACTAGGAGAGAAACTGTTACTGCGTCCAACGCGTAATTTTGCTGCGCAGATTCATATGGAAACCAAAGACCCGAAAGACATTGCTGCGCAAAGTTATGAGGCATCGACCACGTTTGCCAAGGGTACAGCGGGATTTAAAATCCTAGAAGCAGGTCAACTGCGTGAGTTTGAAGTGATTGTCTCACCAAAAGGTGAGCAGTTTGCTGTGACGGATCCGAAGGGTAACATTTTAATGCAGCCTCAACCGTATCCGCCACAAGGGCCAGTGACCATCAACGGTACAACGTTTGAGCTCACACCCGGTGCGGTGGCAAATGATAAGTTTACGGCAAACCTTGTCCCATCAGAAGGTGACAACGGTAACCTGCGTAAGCTACAAGATCTTCAAACAGGAAAGCTGTTGAATGATGGTGAGTCTACGATTTTAGACCTTTACCACAACTTGAATACTAATACGGGCTTGAAGTCTTCAACGGCAAATCGCCTGAGTGATATTGCGACATTAGAAAAACAGTCGGCTCAAGAACGTATTGCTTCTATCTCGGGAGTAAACCTCGATGAAGAAGCGGCAAACATGATGAAATTTCAGCAAGCGTATATGGCTTCTTCACGTATCATGCAAGCAGCCAACGATACGTTTAACACTATTTTGGCTCTGAGATAGGAAGGTATAAATGTTGAATCGTATCTCTAGCTTCCATAATTATCAGTCAGTACAAAACGACTTGCGCCGTCAAGAGAACAAGGTGCATCACAACCAAGCACAACTTGCTTCGGGTAAGAAGTTACAGTCGCCAAGTGATGACCCATTAGCGACGCACTATTTACAGAACATTGGTCAGCAGTCAGAACAGCTTAAACAGTATGTCGATGCGATTACTCTAGTCAGAAACCGTCTTGAGCATCATGAAGTATTGGTTTCTAACACTGAAGGCTTTGCTGATGAAGCAAAACGAACCGTGATGGAAATGATCAACGGTGCGCTTTCTCCGGAAGACCGTTTAGCTAAGAAGCGTGAAATTCAAGAACTGGCGAATAACTTCCTGCATTTAGCCAACTCTCAAGATGAGTCGGGTAACTACACGTTTGCAGGCACTAAGCCGAAAAATCAGCCTTTCTTTCGAGATAACGAAGGGAATGTGACATATCAAGGTGATGACTACCAACGCAAGATGCGTGTGGCAAGCAGCTTTGAAATGGCAATGAATGATCCGGGCAGCAAGATGTTTATGGAAATAGACAACCCGTTCGGTGACTACGAACCTCAGTACGAGCTTGAACCTGCGTCTGAGTTATTGCTCGGGCGTGCGACCAACAGCGATGAAGATGGGTCTACTTATAAAGTGACGTTTGTCGACATGCAGACGGGCAATTTCGCTTATCAGCTTGAAAAAGACGGCGCAGTGGTTGCGGCAGAAGATTTTGATCCTTCGACAGGCATTGTTTATGAAGGGCTGAATATTCAAATCAAAGGCCAAATCACTAAAGGTGATTCGATCACCTTAGAACCACGAGAGACTTTCTCTATCTTTGATACGTTCAAAGAGGCTGCTGAGCAGGCTGAAAACCCGGTATCGGATGCATCAGCAACAGCGAAACTGCACCAAGTAACTGAAGAGTTCCACGCTGCATTTATCCATTTGACCAAGGCAAGAACCGATGTTGGTGCACGCTTGAGTACTTTGGATATTCAAGAGCAACAACATGAAGATTTCAAGTTGTCTTTAGCAAAAGCAAAAAGCAACTTTGAAGACTTGGATTACTCGAAAGCGATCATTGAGTTCAATGAAAACTCTCGAGCACTACAAGCTTCTCAACAAGCGTTTGGCAAAACCAAAGACCTGACCTTGTTTAACTATATTTAATGATCAATCGGTATTTAATGGTGGCTTGTCGATCACCATGGCGTTGATTCCTTGCCGTATGTGCTATGCCATACGTGCGAATGACGCCACAGTTTGCCGCTTTTTTGTACGAAGCATGATGTTTCTAGAATAGCGGCAAAAAACGGCAATAAGGAAGGTGAATGTTTTTCATCTTCTAATAGTAGAAAATCATAATTGCGCAGTGTTGTTTGTAAGCTTCTGATTTTTAGATAATTAAAAAATTATTTATATGATATTAAACTTGGCATACAACTTGTATCTGTGTTGGTTATAAATGATTAATACAGATCTTAAACCTTGTATAGGGTTTATCGAGTAATACACGGTCAGTGCTTATCCATATGAGAGTAAAGCTGGCCGCTTCGCAGAAACTTTGCGAACTCATAAGGAGAGCAAAATGGCTATCAATGTAAGCACTAACGTATCTGCTATGACAGCACAGCGTTACCTGAATAAAGCATCTAATGACTTAGCGACTTCTATGGAGCGTTTGTCATCTGGTCACAAGATCAACAGCGCGAAAGATGATGCGGCAGGTCTGCAAATCTCGAACCGTCTAACCGCTCAGTCTCGTGGTCTTGATGTGGCAATGCGTAATGCCAACGGCGGTATTTCGATTGCTCAAACAGCAGAAGGCGCGATGAACGAATCGACTAACGTACTACAACGTATGCGTGATCTAGCGATTCAATCATCAAACGGCACTAACTCGCCGGCAGAGCGTACTGCACTGAACGAAGAGTCAATGGCACTTCAAGATGAGCTTAACCGTATTGCGGAAACCACATCGTTTGGTGGTCGTCGTCTACTGAACGGTTCATTCGGTGAAGCTTCATTCCAGATCGGTTCTAACTCTGGTGAAGCAATGATCATGGCTCTGACAAGTATCCGTGCAGATGACTACCGTATGGGTGGTACTACGTTCGATTCAGAAAACGCGAAAGATAAGAACTGGGAAGTGCCGCCAACAGCGAGCGATCTTAAGTTCGAATTCAAAACCAAAGCGGGTGAAGACATCGTTTTAGATATCAATACCAAAGCGGGCGATGATATCGAAGAGCTTGCGACTTACATTAATGGTCAGTCTGATCTTGTGAACGCATCGGTTACTGATGATGGTCGCATTCAACTGTTCGTTGCTGAACCTGACCTTGACGGCCCAATGTCTATCTCTGGTGGTCTAGCGTCTGAGCTAGGTATTAAGAGTGAAGGCCGCGCAACCTCGGTTCAAGATGTTAGCTTAACCAGCGTTGCGGGTTCACAGAACGCGATCAGCGTGATTGATTCTGCAATGAAGTACGTGGATTCACAGCGTGCTGATTTGGGTGCAAAACAGAACCGTCTAAGCCACAGTATTAATAACTTGGCAAACGTACAAGAGAACGTAGACGCTTCAAACAGCCGAATCAAAGATACGGACTTTGCGAAAGAGACGACGCAAATGACCAAATCACAAATTCTGCAACAAGCAGGTACTTCAATACTTGCTCAAGCAAAACAGTTGCCTAACTCTGCAATGTCATTATTGCAATAGTTATTGGTTGAACTTGCTGCTCGTGTTCAGACGTGAGCCATGCAGCAAGGGAAACTGGCAAGCATACTTACTATTGAATGTTTAGCTCTCTCATCTCTCACCTGCTATCCATTTTTGCAGTAAGAATGCAACGGCAAGTCGGAAATGTGTTCATTTCTCGATGATCTCCACACAGGCTCTGACGCGCCAACTAGCCCCGGTTCTCTCAAAGGAAAAGGGGCTTTTTCCTTTCTGTATTTCTTGTTTTTGCTATTTATTTTCCTGTGAACTTTCTCGCACTACCTTTTCCAAATCTCTATTTGATGGTTCTTCTTCACGACAAATAATGTCATCTATTACACAAGATTTGCGTAAGTCAGAGATCTTTGGCGATTGATCATTTCTCGACCTTGAGCCATTTAGACGGCGGTTCGTACGCTTTCTGAACAGATTAAGATCTTTTTCCAATTGAAATCTATCGCTGTATTAGAAAATGATGAAAATTAAGTTGTTGATAAATATTAGATTAATATTTTTTTTGTGGTTTTTTGAAAGTTTTTCTAAAGCTTCTGATTTTCGCGCCGTTATTAAAAGTAACTTTGAGAGAACTACTTGGTTTTCCGAGACGTCGGAAACCGCTATACCGGAAAATCAATTGGAG
>NZ_JBFSTZ010000031.1:0-67751 GCF_041467155.1 Vibrio sp. 10N.247.310.23
CCCGCATCATCAGCTTGGAAGGCTGAGGTAATAGCCATTATACGATGCACGCACATCGTCTTAACGAGTTTGATAATGCCACATCTAACTGAAAACGAAACCTTTTTCTTTCATTTTTATTCTAAGTGCTCGCATAACCACCACTCCGCTAGTTTTTCCATCATGTTCGGCGCTTTCAGAGTGAATAAAACGTGACTAAAATCTCGTTAAAAGGAGGGCGAGAAATATTAGTAGATGTCATGCTGCTTTTTGCGATAAATCCGAGTCAATTTATAAACACGCTTTGGTGGTGCTTAGTTGTCATAAATCTCATGAAAATTAAGGAATTTGGAGTGTTAACATAAACTGATTTTTATTTGTGTTTTGGCGTCCACTAATAACAATCTGAATGCATAAATTTAACTTATCAGCCTGTCAAAACATTCAGTAAACTAATCCCAAATGAGTAGAGTTATAGGCACTTATAAGCCTTTGCAGAAAAAAGTAACGAGTTCAGTTGATAATTCACGCAAAAGTCTCGTCATTCCGTCTATCGTTTGGTACATTTGCCGCACATTTTGTCTCCCCTAAAATTCCCATGCCTTCTCAGTTCCGAATTAACAAAATTGTTGAAATTGGTGACACTCTTCACCGCAGTGGTTGTGCTCCTTACAAGCTAGAGAAATACACTCAATTCTATGCAAAAAAGCATGGTGTGGATGTGATGATCCAAGCAACGCCAACTGCGATTAACTATCAATTTCCAGACGATAACAACGCCGTTATTCTTAAGCGTCTAAAGCCTGCGTCAATTAACCTGAGTTTGTTGGCCAATACGATCATTCGTATTAACCAGCCAAGCAGTGAGCCTGTACCAGAACCTGTCGGTTACTCAAAATTTGTGACTGCACTTGCCAATATGGGTATTCCGCCTGCTTATTTGATGCTGGTGGGCAGTACGTTGGAAGCGGTGGGCTTTTCTGCGTTATTGGGTTTGATGGTGTGGGTATGTCAGCAAGTTCTTCATTCACGTCGTGCTATCGCGGTTGAGTTCATCTCGGCACTGCTAACCGGTATCTTCGTGGCGTTTCTGGCGAGCACAGGGTTGCCGATTCCGGTGTGGGCGTTGTGTATCGCCTCGATTGTCTTGTTTGTCCCCGGGTTATCCATAGCTAACGCATTAGAATGTTTGGCGTTTAATGACTTGGTTTCTGGTACCAGCTTGCTAGGGCAGAGCGCCTTAACCCTGATTAAGCTGTTTGTCGGGATTATCATGGGGCTCAACATCGGTGAAGCGATATGGGGACAAGCGGTCTCCATCGACTATACCAACGCGGTACCGATGTGGATGCACATATCTGGCTTGGTGCTGATCTCTGTGTCTATCGGTGTGATGTTCAATGCTCGCCCTAAAGACATCTTACTTGGTTTGCCAGTTGCCGTTCTCGGTATGTGGGGCCCATTCTATCTAGGTTTTGATAGTGGTTGGGTTGTCGGCACTTGGGTGACGACGGTTCTTATTACTTTGTACGGAACTTGGATTGCCAAGAAGATGGAGCTCACGGGTTCTATTTATATCGTGCAAGGGATCATCATCTTGGTTCCGGGTAGCCGAGTATTAGTGAGTGCCAGCCAGTCGGTGTTTGAACAATCGATTTTGCCTATCCCGAGTATTGGTTTATCGGCGTTATTCATGTTCTCGGCAATCGTGGCAGGGCAAATTACCGCTTACTCGATTTACTCACCAAAAGTCGAACGTTAAGCCGTTCCGCTTTTCAAACCTTTAAACAAACACAGCTTAGCGGCTGTGTTTGTTCGTTTTAGGTGCTGCTCTTTTTTGAAGACAATTAGCTCTCCGTAAAACTTGTTAGATTTATGCTCGCTAAGCCTGACAAGAGCCATTAAAATGGAACAAATTCTATTTAAATTAAGTATTAACGTATGTCTCTACCTCCTTGCCCGCAATGCCAATCTGAATATGTTTACCCAGACCAAAACAACCTAATCTGCCCTGAGTGCGCCTACGAATGGAACCCAGAAGAAGAGCGTTTAGAAAGAGAAGCCGCGCGTGTTAAGGACGTGAATGGCGTTGTATTGGAAAGTGGCGATAAAGTTACCTTCATTAAAGATCTAAAAATTAAAGGCAGTTCTAGCGTATTGAAAATTGGTACTAAAGCTGTGATTCGACGCATCAATGAAGGCAAAGATCACCAACTAGATTGCAAGCTGGATGGTGGCGGTGAAATGCTGGTTACGGCGAAGTACGTTAAGAAGCAGTAACCATTGTTTCAAATAATTGTCGTAAATCTTCAATAAGTTTAAGTCGCTTCTCGACATACTGATTCGCATATTAAAACGCAATAATTTTAGAGAATTAAGATGATTAGAGAGTACAACCCAGCTGATATTGAGGTCGTTTTAGATATTTGGTTAACCGCCTCGATCAAGGCGCATGACTTTGTGGCTCCTGAGTTCTGGGAGTCTCAAGTAGGTAATATGCGCGACATATACATTCCTGCATCAATAACTTACGTGTATCAAGTAGACGGTGAGGTTTGTGGCTTTTATTCGCTTTATGAAGGTATCTTAGCGGCGATATTTGTGAGCCCACAGCATCAAGGCTGTGGTGTTGGTAAGCAACTTATCCAACACGCGAAGCTTGAATGCCCGAATCTGTCTTTGAATGTGTATAAAGAGAACCAAGCGACCATTGAGTTCTACTTGTCTCAAGGTTTCTCTATTGTGAGCGAACAAACTGATGAGCACACAGGACATCAAGAATACACCATGCACTTATCTTAAGCTTGATAACTAAACCCGGTAGAAAAGTAACAGGAATCAACATCATATGGACATGGTTAAAGCTGCTCTTTCGCATTCAACAAGAGCTGCTCAGTCATCAGATTATGAATTTCTGTTCGAGCTTAAGAGGGCCGCTGAGTTCGAACCTATCAAGGCCGTATTTGGCTGGGATGAGCAGGTTCAACGAGATATACACGCTGAAGAGTGGGCAGAAGAACGGCCTGAAATCATTGAATATCAAGGTCAAGCGATTGGCAGTGTGTTGTTGCAAGACAAAGGCGAGTACTTCTATTTTTGCCGATTCTTCTTATTGCCTGAGTATCATGGAAAGGGCATCGGCAGCCAAGTACTGAAAGATTGCTTAACTAAGGCTGACAGCCTCAATAAACCCGTCGAACTTTGTTACCTGCAAGGTAATCGAGTTGGGGAGTTGTACTTGAGGTTTGGCTTTGAAATCACCTCGCAAAACGAGCAGTTTGTCTATATGTGGCGTAAATAGACACTCATTCAAAATGATCACACCGTGTCGGTAACTTGATAGGCACCTGACACTTATCTAACGTAAAACCTTGTAAAGCTCCCTATGCTTGATGACTAAGCGATTACACTTAGAAAAGATCGAGCGTAAGGGAGTGTGCAATGAATTATTACCCGACTTCAAAAATCGTGGGTGAACAAAGGTTTGGCTTTGGGCCCAAACTAGGTCAAACAACCTATTATTCTCCTGTAGAACAGTTGGATAAAAAGCCATTCGTTCACCAAGCTATACAAGACTTACCGAGTACTGAATCTACTCTGATTAAAGTAGGAGAGAATCGTGTACAACGAATGAAGGCCAAGGGTGACGAACAACAGATGCAAGCCACGAAGAAAGAAGCGCAGTCTTTTCTTCGAACGCAGTATCGACAACAAGCTCAAGCTCGCCACCTACAAAGTGTTGAAACTCCTTATGGTTTTCAAGAGCGCATCATTCAGTTTTGGAGCAATCACTTCGCCATCTCGGTCGATAATCGAAAACTGATGCCCTTGGCCGCCAGCATTGAAAACGATGTGGTTCGCCAGCATTGGAATGGTAACTTTGGCGAGATGCTGATGGCTTCTTCTAAACATCCTGCGATGCTTCTGTATCTCGACAATCAACTCTCGATTGGTCCCAATTCAAAAGTCGGAAAGCGCCGTAATAAGGGGCTCAATGAGAACCTCGCTCGTGAGATCTTAGAACTCCACACTCTTGGCGTTGACGGTTCTTATACTCAGCAAGATGTTATTGCTTTAGCAAAAGGCATTTCAGGCTGGGGCATTAAATTCAAATCTCCTGATGCTGGTTTTCGATTCGCTAATAATCTGCATGAGCCAGGAAGTATCACACTGCTTGGAAAGTCCTATTCTCAATCCGGGGTCTCGCAAGGAGAGTCGTGTTTAAAAACCTTAGCGACCCACAAAGACACTGCTGCGCACTTGGTTGATAAGCTTTGCCAGCATTTCATTGGCGACATATCTAAAGAACTCTCAGAGCAAATGGTTGCTGAATATCTGAAAGGCGAGGGAGATTTACTGCCTATCTATCGCTTGTTATTGAACAGCGCTGAGGCGAGTAAACCTAACCCTAATCGTTTTAGACCGCCGAAGGAGTGGCTGTTTGCCGTTCTTCGTAGTGCCGATATTTCTTTAAACGAGAAACAGGCATTCAATGCACTCAACAATTTAGGGCAGCCTCCTTTTAAACCGGGTTCACCTGCAGGCTGGTCGGATCAAGACAGAGACTACAATAGCCCTTCGGCGTTGACTCAACGTATGCAAGTTGCGAATAGGCTTGCGTCTGCTGCAATAAAATCGGCTAAAGCGTCAGGAGTTAAGCCGAAAGCGGTAGTGGATAAAGTGATCGCGGGTTTATATGGCGATGCTATTGATGAACACACCCAAATTGTATTGAACAAAGCCGACAGCGCTGCAATGCAACTTTCCCTGTTGTGGCTAAGTCCGCAGTTTCAATATCGTTAGGAGTGGGTATGAAAAAGTCAGATTGTTCTCAGAATAAAGCGCCACATAGTATTAACCGCCGCCAGTTCATGGGTATTGCGGCGGCTGTTGGCGTCAGTGCGATGCTGCCATTTCCAAGCTTTGCCAAAACAGGTTCAGACAATATCTTCATTTGGGTATCACTGCGTGGCGCGATGGATGGTTTAAATGTTGTAGTGCCGCATGCCGATCCGGATTACTCTAATTTGAGACCCAACATCGGATTAAAACCTGAACAGCTAGTGAAGTTGGATGATTTCTTTGGGCTCCATCCGTCCCTAAAGCAATGCCATCAATGGTATGAGAGTAACGAACTCAGCTTTGTACACGCTTGTTCAACCGCTTATCGCGAGCGCTCACATTTTGATGGACAGAAGATATTGGAGAATGGCACTTCCGACCCGTTTAACACCGTAGGGTGGATTAACCGTTTACTCACGTTGAGCTCAGAAAAATACGATGGAATAGCGATTGATTCGGGCTTACCACTCATCATGCAGGGCGAATCGACCGTTGCAAGTTGGTACCCAAACCGCTTAAAAACACGTGATAAACAAACGGAACTGCTGGAAGAGTTGTTTCAAAGTGACCAAATGCTGTCTTCAAACTTTGAAAGTGTCATGAAGATAGATCAACTGGTAGGCGACCAAGGTGTCGGCAAACAGTTTAAATCATTGATGGGTAAAACAGGCGACATATTGTCGGCTGATAACGGACCAAACATCGCAGCGTTAGAACTCGGTGGATGGGACACTCACGCCAATCAAGGTAACGTAAATGGACGGTTGAGTAATCAGCTTAAAACTTTGGATGTTGGGTTAGCGGCTCTCAAGGCTTCACTTGGTGATCGTTGGCAGAAGACAGTGATCATTGCAGCCAGTGAATTTGGTCGAACAGCAAAAGAAAACGGCACCAAAGGCACCGACCATGGCACTGGCAACGTCATGTTTGTTGCGGGTGGTGCGCTGCCATCGTTGAAAGGAGCGGGTGGTAAGGTTATTACCAATTGGCCGGGCTTGAGCCAAAGCCAGCTATATGAAGGCCGAGACCTTAGTCCAACGACTGATATGCGTTCGGTTATCAAGGGTGTGCTCAACCGACATTTATCGATAGAAGTGAAACAACTTAACGCTATCTTCCCTGATAGTGCCGATATTAGACCGATGAATCTTGTTTAGAGTTTTACCAAGACCCAGTTAGATGCGATTCAGTCGTTTGAATCGCTCTCAATTTGTGACTCGCTTGTTTACGATTTAATCGCCAACAGTGCTCCGAACGTCACTAAGCCAAATCCACATGCTTGATTAAGCCTTTTCTTTGCTCTCAATAGATGCTTTTGCAATGTATTCGAAGTAAACAGCATAGCGACAACGCCAAACCATAAACCGTGAAGAACGATCATGTAAAGCCCATAGCCGAGCGCGACATGCTGGTTTTCTGCATCAGGTGAGATGACTTGGCTGAAGATGCTCAAAAAGAACAACATGGTTTTGGGGTTGAGCACGTTACATAAGAAGCCTTGGGCTAAATAGCGCCAAACACTGGTGCTTTGCTTTGCATCTTCCATCGGTGCAAGCTTGTTGTCCGCACTCAAGATACCTTTTAGCCCTAGATAAATAAGGTAGGTTGCACCTGCGTATCTAATCATGTCAAACAGCTGCTCATTCTGTGAGATTAAGTAACTGATCCCAAGCATTGAATAACTGATGTGAACACAAATCGCTAAACTCACACCGATTGCAGTCCAAATCCCTGCTTGTCTTCCTTGATTGACACTGTTTTTCAAAACTAAAACGAAATCAGCGCCTGGGCTGATAACAATCAATAGTCCCAATACTGCTAGGCTTAACCACTCCATAATGACTCCAACTCTTTATATTTGATGAGCCAGCATTGTATGGTTTTTTATTGCTGCCTATAATCGAAATGAATTCTACCTATCTGTGAGAAAAAATCACACATGAGACATTTGAAAGCATTTCATATTTTCCACGTAGCAGCGCATTCGAGTAGTTACAGTGAAGCGGCGGATAAACTCAATATCACACATGGCGCGGTGAGTAAGCAGATCAAGGTATTGGAAAATCACTTATCCCAAGTTTTGTTCTACAAACAGGGCAGGAATGTGTGTCTCACCAAAGAAGGGGAATTACTCAAAGGTTACACAGAGCAAGCGTTCCAAGCCTTGGAGACTGGAGTCCATAAGCTTAATCAGCTGAATCATCAAGCGTTGGAAGTTTCATGCGAACCCACATTGACCATGCGTTGGTTAATGCCTCGACTCGGTGATTTCTATAACGAATCCGGAATTGATGTTCGATTGTCTACCGCAGGTGGGCCTGTGACATTAGGCGCAACTGGATTAGATATGGCCATTCGCCGAGACGACTTCAACGTAACCGAGCATTACAAACAGATACCGTTAGTTGAAGAGTGGGTTGGCCCTGTGTTCTCGCCTGATTACTGGCAACAGGTCAAAGACAAGCTAGCCGATGTAAAATTACTGCACAGCAGCACGCGACCAAACGCTTGGAGCCACTGGGCATCCATCACCAAAGATAGTGAATTTGAACGCCGATTGGTGTCACAAACTATATCAAACCAGACCTTTGCACACTTCTATTTCTGCTTTCAAGCGGCTGTTGATGGGCTAGGAGCGGCTCTTGGTTCTTATCCATTGGTGGTTGATGATTTGAATAGAGGCAACTTAATCGCACCGTTCGGCTTTGTGCCTTCCGGTCATCAGTACATATTGCTCACGCAAGATAGCAACCATGAAGAGCCAGAAAGCCCGTTTGTTGTTTGGCTGAAGAATGAGTTATCGCAGTGTGTTCCAACTTTATAGGAACGACATCCGACCTAGAAGTGTGCTTGTCTTATGTCAGGCTCTAGTTCGTTGTTGTGGAAATCACTCAATAGGCAAAGACAGCACACCGCCATTGAGTTCGACTTGTTTTAGCCATTCGGTTGGAATGCCTCCATCTTCCTCGTAGAAACACGCCGCTAATACCGCGCCAATTACAATTGCACGCCCGCAGCTATCGCCCCCACATAAAATGTTGTCGCGGATACCTTGTTTAAAGCTCTGAGCGCCAGCAATGATGCGAATCAGCAGCGGGAACGCGGCACTCAATTCGCAATGCAACCCGAACTTTTTCGCGGCATCTGTTATTGAAAGCTCAGGCGCTGAGAGGGCTTCATCGATTTGATCGTGTATAAACTTGCTGCAGGTTTGTCGTACCATCTCTACTGATTGTAATGGTGAATTGCCTTGTATCGCGGCTTGAATCAGTAGGGTGATGGCTTGTGCCCACTCTACCGCTTTATCATTATTATTAGTGACTCGTACCGCACTCTCTACCATTGCAGGTAAGGTGTGAGAGGTGTAAGTACACGCCACTAATGGAATGATCTTTGAGACTGCGGGGAGCTGTGTATCATCCGCGCCACAGGCAGTAATCGGGGCATTTGCCAATTCTAATTGATGGATGTTCAACAAGCTCATACGAGTCGCTTTATCAATATAGCCTCGCCAACTACCACCAAAATCAAACCAGAATCGGAAGTGCTTGATGTAGCTCGCTTCATCGTACTGTTGGTTGTCGACTAAACTGTCGACCATCGCCAATAGCTGAGCACCATACTGTGATTGTTCACCTGCGGTTTTTCCTTGGTGAGCAAAGTAGCCCTTGTCTTGATAATCGAACTGATTCGGTGAGCGAAATTCTGGCTCAAAACCTGCTACGTGTAAGATCCTCTCTTGGTCATATAGCCAGTGCAGCCCCATTGAAGCAGCGTCTCCAACTAATGCGCCGACAACGGCGTAAAAAGCTCTTTCTTTATGATTGTCCATGTTGAGCGATGTCCTTGAGATGAATCAACGTAGTTCGATACGTTAAGTATAGTGATTAGTCGAGCATTTTGCTGTGTTTCTAAGAAGAAATATGAAGGAATAAATCCTGACTGATCAATGACTTAAACCAATCAGGTGAAATGGGTAAGGGTGATGAATAGCTGGGCGAGTCGGTACTTCTTATTAATGACGTTACTGATGGTTAAGGTAAGCACTAGAACGTTGCTCAATCACTTTGAACAGACGCGAAAGCACAAAGCATAAAGCAAAATATACGAAGCCTACAATCAGCCAGATCTCGAAGATCAAACCTGACGAGTTTGCCATTTCAGTACCAACGAAAGTCATCTCTTGGATAGAAATCAGAGACACAATCGACGTGTCTTTAACCAAAGAGATTGCTTGGCCAGCCAATGGCGGTGTGATGGCCGTTAATACTTGCGGGCCAACCACAAATCGATACTTAGACAATGCCGATAAGCCGAGTGAATCGGCCGCTTCCCATTGGCCTTTTGGAATACTTTCTAAGCCAGCTCGAATCACTTCTGCGATGTAAGCCGAAGAGAGCAAACCAATACAAATCACACCAGACGCTAAGTTTTCCCAAAGGTTAGCTGGGCCGAACAGGAAACCTTGAACAGCGTTAATCTCGCCATTGTGTTCACGTAAGATACTTTCTAAACCAAGTAATGGAATCAGTTGGTTAGAAACGAAGAAATAGAATATGAAGACAAACACCAGTGGCGGAATATTTCGAACCAACTGGATAAAAATCAGTGCAGGCGTTCTGAAGAAAGCGATTTTGGAGTGCCTTGCGACGCCAAGTAATGTCCCAAAAGAAAGAGCTAACACCATGCTCCAGACACTCAAGCGCAGTGTAGCGATCAAGCCTTGGAAAAAGTAGGGAATACTGCCTTGAGAAGGTGGAATGAAAATTAGGGTAAACGCATCTTCCCAGCGCCACTGGTAGTTAATACCAACAGCGGAACGATAATAAAGCCAGCCTGCAAACACACAAATAACGGCGAGTAACACGCCATCTAAAAGAGTAAGGCGTTGATACCAAGGCTTCATATGAACGTTGGGCTTAGGTGTTGTTAATGCGCTAGTACTACTCACGTCATTCCTGTTTAAACGATGATAATTAATGTGTTGTGAGAGGTGGCTATGAGTTTATAGCTATCTCGGGTGTTTTAAACAAGGCAGCGCAAACAATGCACTGCCTTGATTCACTAGCAACAGTTCTGATTACTGACCTTGAGCAATCTGGTCTTGCCAATCTAGAGTTGAGAACCAGTACTCGTAGCGCTCTTTCAACCAACCGTCTTCAGTACGTGCTTTGATCCACTCGTTGAAGAATTCTGCCTTGTCAGTTTCACCTAGGCGAACTGCAAATGCTTCATTACCTTTGGATAGACGCTCTTCAAATGGAATAAATAGCGTGTCTGCGTTTTTGATCGCTTCATGTTCTGGTTTCGGGCTAGACGCGATAACTGCGTGCGCGTTGCCGTTTAACACTTCTTGGAATGCTTGAGCATCGTCATCGAACTGTAGAACTTTCGCTTTAGGGAAGGTTTCACGAGCCACTTGAACTGTGAACGCACCACGACGAGCAGCAATTTTCACGCGGCGAGAATCAAAATCAGAGATTTGAGTAAAACCTTCCGCTAGCTCTTTATTAGCCGCCAGTTGAACACCAGAGTGAGAGTATGGTTCAGTGAACAGCACGCTTTTAGCTCGCGCTTCAGTAATAGACATACCGCCGATGATCACATCAAACTTCTTCGATAATAGAGAAGGGATAATGCCGTCCCATGCCGTAGGTACAAATTCGACTTTCCAACCTGAATCTTCGGCAAGGCGTTTTGCCACATCGATTTCAAAGCCAACAAGATCGCCTTGTTTGTTACGCATCGCCCAAGGAACAAACGTCGACATACCAACGCGTATAGAGCCACGTTCGTTGATTTTGTCTAGGTTAGGCGTTTCAGAAGCAAGTGCAGGCAAACTGACGGCAAGCGCAAGTAGGGCTGTAATTGCGGTTTTAAATAGCTTCATGCTGATAAATCCTTATTGTGTTCGCCAGTTAGCTCCGAGCTTATGCTCAAGCCAAGCTGCAACGGCAGAAAGTGAAAGTGTAAGTGCAAGATAAATGCTCGCCACAGAGAACCAAATCTCAAATGGCATCGCGGTTTCAGAAACGATGTTTCTGGCTTCGGTTGTTAGGTCAAAGATAGCCATGACACTCACAATCGAAGAGTTTTTGATAAGAGAGATCACTTCGTTGGTCAAAGGTGGCAAGGTGCGTTGCACCACCTGAGGAAGAATCACATCCCAGTAAGTATAGGTCTTTGATAAACCCAAAGATTGAGCTGCTTCAAATTGTCCTCTCGCAATACCATTTAAACCTGCACGGAAGATTTCGGCGGTGTAAGCGCCTTGGAAAAGTGCCAAGGCTAAAACGGCAGTGCTAAAACGATCCAGCCCTAACACGGGGCCAAACACAAAATAGAGCAAATAAATTTGTACTAATAACGGCGTGTTACGAATTAACTCAACATAGCTGGTGGCTAAGGTGCGTCCAACTACAGAATTTGAGTTTCTCAATAGCGCCGTCGTTAAGCCGATGATCAGTGTCGCGACCAAAGAAATCAGAGAGATATTGATGGTAACCAGTAGCCCTTCAACTAACTCTGCAGGCCACCATTTGCCATTTTCATAGAAAGCAATATAGTCCGGCACACGCTCCCATTGCCAGCTGTATCCCATGGTTTGTGCACCAGAGTCGAGAATCCAAACAACAGCAGCCACCAGTACAACAATCTGTACCAAAGCAGATAGGGCGGGTTTAATAATTCGAATCAACATCAATAAGTCAGGATCTGATTTAGGAACGCTTGAGTACGTTCATGTTGAGGGGTTTCAAAAAGCGATTGTGGAGTATTCGATTCCACAATTTGTCCTTCATCCATGAAGATAACGCGGTCGGCCACTTGTTTTGCAAAGCCCATTTCGTGGGTCACACACACCATAGTGATGCCTTCGCTCGCCAGTTCAACCATCACATCGAGCACTTCGTTGATCATCTCCGGATCAAGCGCTGAAGTGGGTTCGTCAAACAAGAGTAATTCCGGCTTCATACACAGGGAACGGGCGATAGCCACGCGTTGTTGCTGGCCGCCAGAAAGTTGCACTGGGTATTTGTTGGCTTGTTCTGCAATGTGCACACGCTCTAGATAGTGCATTGCTATCTTCTCGGCTTCTTGTTTGCTTTTTTTAAGCGTACGAATTGGCGACAGAGTTAGGTTCTCAAGCACGGTAAGATGGGGGAATAAATGAAAGTGCTGAAACACCATTCCGACTTGGCCCGGTGTGTTGAAC
Organism: Vibrio sp. 10N.247.310.23; assembly: GCF_041467155.1. Classification (NCBI taxonomy): domain Bacteria; kingdom Pseudomonadati; phylum Pseudomonadota; class Gammaproteobacteria; order Vibrionales; family Vibrionaceae; genus Vibrio; species Vibrio sp. 10N.247.310.23. The sequence continues at coordinate 12,035 of NZ_JBFSTZ010000031.1, forward strand.
TTACTCGGGAGTACTTGTTCTAGCACGGAAAGTTCGCCACTTTCGAAAGGTTCTAGCTGATTGATACAACGGATCAATGTTGATTTACCCGAACCAGACGGCCCGCAAATCACCACTATCTCTCCTTGTTCAATATTTAAATCGATATCCTTTAGGGCATGAAAATCACCATACCACTTGTTAAGTGACTTAAACTTAACCATTTCCTTGAGATTGTTCAAATCGTTGTTCATACCTAGTAAAGAGACAGGTTTACCTTAACAATATAGAAATATGATTGCACATAAAATTAGGGACTTATGAGAATTTAATAGCATCTTGTAGGGCAAATTAAAAAGCAGCGCCCAAAATGAACGCTGCTTCTGTTGTACGAAAGAAAAAAGTAATGGGCTCAGTCAGATGTGAAAATTCATCGTTGTATAACCACTATCTTTATTTTCTCTCTCTTTTCCGATTCTTAGTGAATCGCAGACTCTAAAATCTCACGCGTTTTCTCTGGCGTGATTGCTTGGTTTTCGCCAAGTTGCAGGTAACCGTGTGATTCAAGTTGAGCGACAACATTGTCAATCGCCGTTGCTTTGTTTGTTTCGTAGCCGTCGAACATGGTTGCTACGTCTAGGCTGTGGTAGAACGCTTCGATTGCAGCGATTGTGCGTTCTGCTAAATCAGCACCCGCTTCTAGGCCAAATACGTTACGACCCATTTGCTCTAGCTTGCCGCGCTTCGCTTCGATTTGGTTACGAAGTAGTGAAGGTTGAACAATCGCAAGCGAACGTGCGTGATCTACATGCCATAGTGCAGTGAATTCGTGGCCAATCATGTGAGTTGCCCAATCTTGAGGAACACCTGTACCAATCAGGCCGTTAAGCGCTTGGTTTGCTGTCCACATTAGGTTTGCACGCCATGCATCGTTGTCACGCTCGTCGTATTGCTTACCCAGTACAAGTAGGTTCTTAAGCAGTGTTTCTGCGTAACCGTCTTGAACCATTGCGTCTGTTGGCATCGTGATGTATTGCTCACATACGTGAACCCACGCATCAACTAATCCGTTGATCAGCTGGCGCTCAGGTAGAGACTTCATTACATCTGGGTCCATAACCGCAAACTTAGGCTGTACTGCAGGGTTAAGGAAAGCAAGCTTCTCTTGAGTCGCTTTACGCGTGATTACCGCGCCCATGTTAGATTCAGAACCTGTCGCAGGAAGAGTCAGCACCGCACCGATTGGCGTCGCTTCAGTTACTTGGTGTTTGCCCGCTAGAATGTCCCAACCGTCGCCGTCGTATTTAGCCGCTGCAGCAACGTATTTAGAACCGTCGATTACCGAACCACCGCCAACAGCGATAATGAACTCTGCGTTTTCTTCTTTAACAAGAGCGACTGCTTTGTCTAGCGTCTCTTTGGTAGGGTTTGCTTCAACGCCAGAGAACTCAATCCAAGAGTGATCTTTTAAAGCTTCTACAACTTGGTCGTAAACACCGTTGCTCTTGATTGAACCGCCACCATAGATGACCAGTACTTTCTTCGAAGTATCAACCGCTTGGCTGATAGCGTTGATTTGGCCTTGGCCGAAATGGATAACAGTAGGGTTAACGTAAGTAAATTGCATCAGAGATTCCTTGTGTAAAGCGAAATTTGTTATTTTGGTTTATTGCTCAATTTCTATATTTGCATATTAGTACAGTAATCTAGGTCAATGAAGAGCTGTTCCTCCAAATAAATTGCCTATTTCTACAAACTTGATATTCTTCCTCTGCTTTAGCTTACTTACTCTTAGCACTTGGAATGGAAAGTCGCCACTTATGAAAACACTCGCTCAGTTGTTACAGTCATATGTAGAACACAAAGGTTGGGATGATCTCGAAGGGATCAGAGAAACTGAAATTAGCGGCGTGTGGTTGTATAGAAGCAGTGGAGGGAATCAGCGTCAGCCATTTACTTACCAGTCTGGCATTATCATGCTCGGACAGGGTAAAAAGAACATCTACATTGGCGAAAGGCCAGTGACTTACGCTGCAGGTGATTATCTTGTCGTGGGTGTGCCAATGCCGTTAGAGTGCGAAGCCTTGCCTGTTAATGGTGAACCATTGCTTGGCTTGTCGATTAGCATTGATTCTCAACGCTTGCATAGCTTAGTCAAAAAGCTCGAAGATCAAGGCTTCTTAGAGAGCTACTGCAACAAGCACAAACAGAACTCGAGTGGCTTAGAATCGACGCCAATGGAAGAGCAAATGCTAGAGAGCTTTACCCGATTGGTGAAAACGCTGCATTGCGACATTGAAGCCAACATATTGGGCGATGCCATGGTAACGGAGATTGTCTACCGCGCATTAACCGGTTCAGAAGGGCGTGTGCTGTTTGATTTAGCTCATCATGATGGCCATTACGCACGTGTTGCCAAAGCGCTGTCTAAAGTGCATGAAGAGTACGACCAAACCATCACCGTTCAATCGCTTGCTGACGAAGCCAACATGAGCGTGTCTGCCTTCCACAATGCATTCCGTAATGTCACCTTTGAATCACCTCTTCAATACTTGAAAAAGGTTAGACTTAATAAAGCCAAAGAGCTGATTCAACTAGAAGGCCTTCGTATTAGTGATGCTGCACGTCGAGTCGGTTACTCCAGCCCATCTCAATTTAGCCGCGAATTTAAGCGCCACTTCAATACTACTCCAAGAGCGGTTTAGTTCTTCTTTCAACGAAACTATGTGTTGAGAGCTATAATGCCAAAAGCTATGGTGACGATTGCTCATATTTGTTGAATTATATGAGTAAATGTATCTAATCATAGGCATTGTCAGATTGTAGGTATTTGATTCTCGAATATATTATTAACGTACTTATATAAAATAAGCTCTCGAAAATAATTAATTAAATAGCCTAAGAGTTTATGCACAGGTATAGGGGAGAAACTCACTAACTTAGCTATTAACGAAGTTTTAGTGTGAACAACCTATCAAATATTATCTAAAATTCTGGAATTACTCACCGTACTATCAGAGAGAGTATTCAGGATTATTGAATAGACTTAAAATTAAAGATAATTTAGCAGTTGATAAAGCCTAGTACGACGGATAATTAGTCGTTTGATGACTAATTATTCTGTAACTTGCTGATTTGTAGTCAACTGAGAGTCTGATTGATATCACGTTTACCTTAAAATAATTCACTTAATATGGCGCTACTTTAATCATTCTTTCCAATACGATTGTTAAATATAAATACGTATGACTATATTATTAAAAGGATAATTCCGATGAGTAGCGATATCATTAAAATTTCAAGAAATACTGAAAACGCACCAATTAATTCTGTATCTACACAAACGGTCGCTTTTTCTCATTATAATAACTTTTCAGCTCAATTACCTGTTGACCCTAAAACGGGTGAAATAGTCATCGGTGATATTAAAGATCAAGCAGCACAATGTTTGAATAATATTAAAGCGATTGTTGAAAGCATCGACCATGTTATGGATGATGTCGTGAAGATTAATGTTTTCGTTAAGAATATTTCTGATATCGATGCTATTGATGAAGTTTACAAAAACTTCTTCCACAACAGCCTTCCAACACGCACTGTCGTGGGTGTCACTGCACTGCCAAGCAGCGATGCGCTGGTTCAAATGGATGCTCTCATTTCTAACGGTGAAGGCACTAAACCACAAGCTCCTTGCGCGCTAATTAAGGTCTCAAGAAATACGGATAACGCACCTCAAAGTGCTGTGTCTACGCAGACTGCAGCCTTTTCTCACTACAACAATCTTTCAGCTCAGTTGCCTATAGATGTAGCCACAGGTGAGTTGGTTGATGGTGGTATCAAAGCGCAAACAGCGCAATGTCTATCAAACATTAAAGCTATTTTAGAAAGCATCGGACACGTCATGAATGATGTGGTTAAAACGACTATCTACCTAAAAAATATCGCAGATGCGGAAGTGGTAAATGAAGTATGTGCTAAATTCTTCCCAAGCTACGTTCCTGCTCGTACTGTTGTTAACGCAGCTGAATTACCAATGGGTGCTTTAATTCAAATTGATACATCCATTTCACATGGCGACGGTACACCGCCGCAATTACCAGAAGACACTCGCTTACTGGTTATTGAAACCAATAATACTGTTTCTGCACCATTCATGCCTTATTCGCATACTGTTGCTTTCTCTCACTACAATCATATTTCAGCCCAATTACCTTTAGATCCGAAAACAAATGAAATCGTTGCTGGCGGGGTAAAAGAACAAGTGGAACAATGTTTAAACAATATTAAGGCGATAATTGAAAGCGTTGACCATAGCATGGACGATACGGTGAAAATTAATATTCAACTTAAGGATATTTCAGATATTGATGTGGTAAACGAAGTCTACACCACATTCTTTAATGCTGAGCTGCCTGCAAGAACGGTAGTAGGGGTTTCAGAAATCCCAATGAATGCTTTAGTACAAATTGATGCTGTCGTTTCTAACTGTGAAGGGACACCTCCACAAGACGTTGTTGCATAAATCAATTGAACCCTTCTCGATAATATCGATCAGATCTCGGTTTAGCTTCCAAATAGGGAGCAAACTCAACAGGCCGAGATCTGATCCGTTCACTTCATTACTCAAGTCCATCGAAGCGACACACCTAAGCTTATCCCGTAAACATGGTATTTATAAGGTTGAAGTGTTTTAATATGAAAAACAGACGCTTAACGTAATAAAGAAAACCAGTTTATGCAATTTCGAGCCATTTTACTGCTATGCCTTACCCTAATAGGGTGTTCGTCCAATCAAGAGTTGGTACCCGACCCAACAACCATCACGCTATTTTATGGTGATACATCCATCGCCGCAGGTGTTTTAGAGGATAAAACATTCAATTCAGTCCTTGCCGATAGGGTTGAAAGCGTTACGTTTTCGGGCTCAATATCAAAGAAAGAGTCTGGCTATTTTGTCGATATGTTAGTGATTCGAGAAACAAAAGAGCCACGTTCAACACGACAGCTTAACACCTCGCTTCTAATGAAACCGGGAGAGTTAGTAGATGTTGGCGGCGTGAATAACGATGTGTTCAGGGTAATCCTCGAGTAACAAAAATAAAGTGTTCAATTAATCTGATTTTTTGCTTTACCTCAACCTAACTTCAAGTCTTAAGCTTCTCTTACTGATTAAGAAGGAGCTTATTATGCAAAATAACTACGTAAAAGAACTCGCCGTTAAAACTTACCAAGAAGACCTTCAAAAAGAGTACGTTAGATCTAAAGCTCAGCCATTCCACGCCCCAAGTTTTATCGGTGGGGTGCTGTTGTCAGTTGTGCTGGTAGGACTGTTTTAATTTATGCAGAATTTCTGATCCATTGCCAACTCTCAACATATCTATTTGCTGCACTTTAATGGCTACGGCACAATCTCTTAGGTTGAATTGTGACGCTAATGTCGAGAGGAAGTGAAGTATGGCAAGTCCAAGAGTATTAAAGTCACAGATTACTGATATTACCTGTGGCGAGAATGTCACTATCATCGAGCCAAGTAACGTTTATGGCTGTGAGCTTAAAGATGATGTGTTAGTTGGCCCCTTTGTTGAGATTCAAAAGAACACCGTGATAGGTGCGAGAAGCAAGATTCAATCTCACACCTTTATCTGTGAGTATGTGACCATTGGAAGTGACTGCTTTGTTGGTCACGGAGTCATGTTTGCCAACGACTTATTCAAAGAGGGCAAGCCAGATCCTAATCCTGAAAGTTGGGGGCGTACCTTGATAGCTGACAACGTCACGGTCGGTTCTAACGCTACGGTTCTGTCTGTCAGCATTTGCGAAGGTGCAGTAATCGGCGCGGGCAGTGTGGTAACGAAAGACATCACCGAAAAAGGTATCTACGCAGGTAACCCAGCCAAGAAATTGAGAGGTTTACCGTAACCGTATTAATAAGCCGTGGTTCATGAATCATAAGGTGCGGCTTTTTAGGGAAACATTAGAGTATTTGTCATGGATGTATTTTTACACTTACTTCAACCGAATGACGCGAGTGCGCTTTTGGATTTTGAGGTCGAAAATCGAGAGTGGTTTGAGCAATTTATTCCAGTTAGGGGTGATAGCTTCTATTCAAATGCAGGTGTGACCGAGCAAATCACCAGCTTTCTAACTGAATACGAGAATGGTGAGATGATTCCTATGTTGATCAAAGATGCCAATGGCACTGTCTGTGGAAGAATCAACATCCGCGATATCGACCAGATCGCCCATAGTGGAGAGCTAGGGTATCGAGTAGGTCGTTCCTTTGCTTCAAAAGGCATTGCGTCTAACGCAGTAAAGCAGTTTCTACTCTATTTGGAGGAACAGACCAACCTTAAATATGTTGATGCCTATGCGTTAGTGGGCAATATCGGTTCCAACAAAATCTTATCCAATACCGGTTTTGAATTGGTCGAGTATGTTGAGAGCTACGCGGTGTTTAAAGGAGAACATCAAGATGCTCATTATTATCGTAAGGTTTTAGCTGACTAGGTGACTATCAGTGCCTTATACATTAGAAGCTGGCAGCGTCCTTCTAGCCAGCTTCGAGCCTTTATTTTCAAGGTTTAAGGTTACTTCTAGGGTTATGGCCACTTCTAGTTATACAGTTACTTCTGAGGTTTATTGCGTTCGATTACGCTAATTGCGATTGCCAAAAACAGGATGTCTTTCACTAGGAAGAAGTTAGTGACTAAGATGCCATCCGATACTTTCCAAGCGTTTGGCGTTGTAATCAGGAAGCTGAGTGTCACAACAAAGATAGCCGCTGCAGCAATGCCTGAGTAGAAGGCAACTGTCGGTTTCTTAAATCCAACGATCAGTCCAATCGCGACAATGATCTCCGCGCCACCCACCATGTTAGACACAGCTTGGACTGAGAACAGATTGTAAAGCCAGTTCATTGCAGGATGGTTTGCGATTAAAGGCTCGATAAGCATTGCTTCGGTTGGCGTAAACTTGTAAATACCAATCCAAGCTAACACCAACGCTACGCCAATCACGCCTAGGTTATATCCCACATTACTCTGTTTTAAATCATAGGTTTGAACATGCATAAAAGTACTCAATTTAATAAACTCCCTGAATATGACCGCAATAGCTCAGATTAAATTTCGCATTGAGAATAATAATTAATATATTTATCTAAAAACTTAATAGGTAGCGACTTATTGTCTCGATAGGAACTCAAAGGCTAGTGATGTTGAGAACCAAAGCAATGGGTAGGCGATAGTGCTGTTCAAAAGGTAACGCGAGCTTTCTAATTTTTGTTTTCAATATTCATGATTTGGATTAGATTACGCTGATGTTCACCCTAATTATAAGAAGAGTATAACCAGTGAAAATTCATAGAATTAACCCGACCAAACGCTGGTCTGATGTAACTGTTTTTAACGGTATTGCAAGCTTTGTGGAAGTGGCAGAGACGGATACAACAGCAGGAATTAAGAGTCAGGTTCAGCAAATCTTCGAACAAGCCGAAGAAATGATGAGTTTGGTAGACAGCGACAAATCTCGCGTATTGTCAGTGACTATTTATCTCACGGATTTCGCTAACTTTGATGCACTCAATGAAGTTTGGGAAGCGTGGTTCCCTGAAGGCTGCGCGCCAAGCCGTGCATGCGTGAAAGCAGAACTTGCTAATCCTGAGCTACTGGTTGAGATGTCGTTTATGGTTGCTGCGGGTGAAAAGTTTCAATAAGCCGAACTATCGATTGAAATAAGCTATCGTAGATAGAAGTAACGAACAGATAAAACAAAGCCACTCAGGTGAATCACTTGAGTGGCTTTTTAGTGTTCTACGCTACCCGAAACTAAATCGGGTCAGGTATTAAGCGATACCTTGATCTCTTGCCATCTGCTTCGCGATCTTCGGCGCGTGCCATAGACACGGGAGCAAGATAAACGATACCGGAACCGCTGTGATTACAATGAACGACTGTAGAGCGGAGATGCCGCCTGAACCCATTGAGATAAGTGCGATCGCTACCGCACCCATGATGATACCCCAGAAAGTACGTACCGCTGCGTTTGGCTCTGTCGTACCCGTCATTACCACACTGATGGTGTAAGTCATTGAGTCACCTGTTGTCACGATGAACGTGGTCGTCAGGATCAGGAACAGAATTGCAATCAGAGTTGGGAACGGCAGTTGCGCGGTAATTGCTAGAAGAACCGCCGGAAGGTTGAAGCCTTCGAACGCACTAGAAATCACACCTGGGTTCTCTAATTCAAACGCTAGACCACTACCACCAACGATGCTGAACCAGAAACACGTTACAAGCGGTGCAACGATGCTAATAGAAACGATCATTTGGCGAATAGTACGGCCACGTGAGATACGAGCAATGAAGATCGCCATCATTGGGCCATAACCTAAGAACCAACCCCAGAAGAACACAGTCCAGCCACCTAGCCATGCTGTATCTTGGCGGTATAGCGCCATTGGGATGAAGTTATCAACCATTTCGCCCATACCTTGCAGGTAGCCATCAACGATGAAGCTCGTTGGGCCAACAAGAAGGATGTAGCCGATTAGACACACAGACAAGATGATGTTGTAACGGCTTACCAGTTGGATACCTTTGTTCACGCCGCTCAAAGCAGAAAGCGTGTACATTGCGATAGCAAAGATAATAACAACACTTTGAGTTGCAAAGCTGTCTGAAATGCCAAACAGTTCGCTCAGTGCGTAGCTGATTTGTAGGCCAAGGAAGCCGATAGGGCCGATAGTACCTGCGGCTACAGCCACGATGCTGCATGCGTCGACAACGTTACCAACCCAACTGTTAATCGCTTTGTCGCCAAGTACTGGGTAAAGCAGAGTGCGAGGCTTAAGAGGAAGGCCTTTGTCGTAATGCAAGTGCATTAACACGATGGAAGACAAACCACCTAAGATTGCCCATGCAAGGAAACCCCAGTGCATGAAAGATTGTGATAGAGCATTGAACGCCATCGCTTGAGGATCTGCGTTGCCATACAGTGGCGGAGCTGAAACAAAGTGAGCGATAGGCTCTGCGGCTGCCCAGAACACACCACCGCCGGCTAGCAGCGTACATAGGACGATAGACATCCATTTAAAGGTGGTCATTTCAGGTAGGGCAAGCGTTCCTAAGCGAACGTGGCCGGTGCGACCTAGTGCAAGCACTAAACCGATAATGAAGTTGAGAAGTAGTAGGACTTGCCAGAAAGCACCGAACCACTTAGTTGAATAACTAAAGCCGATGTTTACAAGTTCGGACAACACGGAGGTGTTGGTGAAGGCTAGGATGACAAAGAGGGTTAAAAAACTGCCACTAAGCCAAAAGACTGGGTTTCCGAGTTCCAGTTTTTCACCCAAAGATTGAGCTTTATTGAAATCGATAGAAGTAGATTCTGCGTTGATGTTTTCGTTGGCGACTTGCGTCAAGTTGGACATTATTTCTTCGCTATATTTGGCTCTTTCGAGCCTATGTATTTCTCCCACACTTGCATTGGAAATGTGAGGTTCGTCAAAAAAATCCGCGATACTACCACAATTGTTAAGAAAAAGTGGGCAAATTTAGAAAAGAAATCAGTTCTACGGCGAAATCAATCCCTTTTGGTTAGTTTTAAAACGAAATTTCAGAACGAACAAATAAAGCAGATATGAATAGAGTTTTGTAATTAAGGATACGAATTAGGCGATATTTTTTAGCGTACCGAAATAAATTTAATATTAGTTGTTCGTGCAAAATAAGTGTCGACTCATTGCATGCTATAAACAAATTAATGCGAGTCATTTTATAAATATCGAATATATTAGGTGTTAAATTGGCACTGTTACCTACAGTTGTTTTGCGAAGAGATTTAAGTGATGAGAAATATGACACTTAAATTAAGCATCTTGAAACAATAACTTAAGGGACAGCTAACATGCACCTAAACCAAGGAAGAGTGGCCAAGAAGGTTTTTACACTCAGTACTCTCACCGCGTCATGCTTAATGGCGTTCAACAGCTACGCGGCTGTGGATTGTTCAACGTTAGAAGCGTGGGATTCCGCCACGGTGTACACCGGTGGTGATCAGGTTTCACATGACGGCAGCGCGTACTCAGCGAATTACTGGAATCAAAATAACAACCCGAGCCAATTTGAGGGTGACTATGCACAATGGAAAAAGATTGATGTGTGTAGTGGTGGCGGAGGTGGCGGTACGCCAAATGAAGTACCAACGGCTTCATTAACGGCACCCTCTGCTTCTGACGTGATTACTGAAGGCGATAATGTTGTATTGAGTGCAACAGCACTAGATTCTGATGGCAGTGTGGCTTCGGTTGAGTTCTTTGTTGATGGCGCATCTGTTGCGGTAGTCACAGCGGCACCTTTCGAAGCGACTTGGGCTGCAACGTCGGGTAATCATCAGGTTTCTGTTGTTGCAACGGATAATGAAGGCGCAGCAAGTGTTGCAAGTGCGGTTTCTGTTTCTGTTGATTCAGCACAACCAGGGAATGAAGCACCGACAGTTTCAGTTGCACTTTCAGTGACATCTGTTGATGTTGGTGGTGTAGTCACACTGACAGCAACGGCAGCAGATAGCGATGGCACGGTTGATAAGGTTGATTTCTACGTAGCGGGTGCTCTTGTGGGCACTGCTGCAACGAGCCCTTACACGTTAGATTACACAACAACTCAAGCGGGTTCTTTAGCGGTTTACGCGAAAGCAACAGACGACCAAGGTGCGACTGCAGATTCTGCGTTGGCATCTTTGACCGTGAACGGCGCTCCAACAGTGAGCACATGTCGCCCTGATGGCTTATATCAAACTCAAGGTGTCGATGTTCCTTACTGTACAATTTACGATGATGAAGGCCGTGAGAAAATGGGCGCAGACCATCCCCGTCGTGTCATTGGTTACTTCACAAGTTGGCGTGCAGGGGATGACCCACAAGCAGCTTACCTAGTAAATGATATTCCTTGGGAACAACTCACACACATTAACTACGCTTTCGTGAGCATCGGTTCAGATGGCAAAGTAAACGTCGGTGATGTAAACGATCCAAATAACGCAGCGGTTGGTAAAGAGTGGCCGGGTGTGGAAGTTGATCCGGCATTAGGCTTCAAAGGTCACTTCGGTGCATTAGCGACAGCGAAGAAAAAACACGGCGTGAAAACGTTAATCTCAATCGGTGGTTGGGCTGAAACAGGTGGTCACTTCGCGACTGATGGCAGCCGCGTGGCTGATGGTGGTTTCTACACCATGACGACCAATGCTGATGGTTCTATCAACCATCAAGGTATCGAAACATTCGCGACTTCAGCGGTCGAAATGCTGCGTAAGTACCAGTTCGATGGTCTAGATATCGATTACGAATACCCAACTTCTATGGCTGGCGCAGGTAACCCATACGACAAAGACTTCATGGAGCCGCGTCGTCAATACCTGTGGGCGTCGTACCAAGTGTTGATGAAAGTGCTACGTGAGAAGCTCGATGCGGCGTCTGCGCAAGATGGCAATCACTACATGTTAACGATCGCAGCGCCTTCTTCTGGTTACCTATTACGCGGTATGGAAACATTCGATGTAACCAAGTACCTCGATTACGTAAACATCATGTCTTACGACCTTCACGGTGCGTGGAACGATCACGTAGGTCATAACGCAGCCTTGTTTGATACGGGTAAAGATTCAGAGCTAGCGCAGTGGAACGTATACGACACGGCGGCTTACGGTGGTATTGGTTATCTGAACACGGATTGGGCTTACCATTACTTCCGTGGTTCTATGCCAGCAGGCCGTATTAACATCGGTGTGCCTTACTACACTCGTGGTTGGCAAGGCGTAACGGGTGGTGAGAATGGTCTTTGGGGCCGAGCAGCACTGCCAAACCAATCTGAATGTTCAGCGGGTACGGGTGAAGGCGAGAAAAACAACTGTGGCCATGGCGCTATTGGTATCGACAACATGTGGCACGATACCGATCCAAAAGGTAACGAAATGGGCGCGGGTTCTAACCCTATGTGGCACGCGAAGAACCTAGAGAAGGGTATTTGGGGCTCTTACGCTGAAGCTTACAAGCTTGATCCTGTGAATGATCCTTCAGATGTTCTAACGGGCACTTACACGAGAAACTACGACAGTGTGGCGGTTGCCCCTTGGTTGTGGAACGCAGAGAAGGGCGTATTCCTTTCAACAGAAGATAAACAGTCTATCGACGTGAAAGCGGACTACGTTATCGACAAAGAGATCGGCGGCATTATGTTCTGGGAACTAGCAGGGGATTATAACTGTTATGTTCTCGATGCGAATGGCAACCGAAGCTCTATCGATACGACTGAGCAAGCGTGTAACAGCGGTAACGGTGAGTTCCACATGGGTAACACCATGACGAAAGCTATCTACGATAAGTTTAAGTCTGCAACACCATATGGAAACAAAGTAGCGACGGGTGCTATTCCAACAGAAGCGCTAGATATCGCGGTATCGGTTGGTGGCTTCAAAGTCGGTGACCAAAACTACCCAATCAACCCTAAGATCACGTTCACGAACAACACAGGGCAAGCTCTTCCGGGTGGAACTGAGTTCCAATTCGATATCCCAGTATCTGCACCTGATAACGCGAAAGATCAATCGGGTGGTGGTTTGACCGTGATTGCTTCAGGTCATACTCGCGCGGATAACATCGGTGGACTAGATGGAACCATGCACCGAGTGGCGTTTACGTTGCCGACATGGGAAGAGCTTCCTGCTGGCGGTGTGTATGAGTTAGACATGGTGTATTACTTGCCAATTTCTGGCCCTGCTAACTACGCGGTGAATGTCGGTGGCGTTGATTACGCGTTTAGCTTCGAGCAGCCAGATCTACCATTAGGTGATATCAGTTCAGGTGGCGGTAACCCTGGCGATGGTGGCACCAATCCAGGTACATGTGATACGGCAGGTTTAGCGGTTTACCCAGACTTACCTCAGAAAGATTGGGCAGGTAACCCAAGCCATGCAAACACAGGAGACCAAGTGGTTCACAACGGTAGTGTTTACCAAGCAAACTGGTGGACAAGTTCTGAACCGGGTAGCGATGGTAGCTGGACTCAAGTTTGTTCTTAATTTAATGCTAAGCAAACTATTTATAGACAATAGAGTGTAGTAATAGGTAATAAACACAAATGCTTTTAAGTCTATTTATCAGGAATTAGTATCAATTAAGTAATCAATCTAGACGTAAAATCAAAAAGCCGAACTGAATCCAGTTCGGCGTTTTTGTTATAAGTCACAGATTACGTATAGAAACCCTTAAAAATATCGACACTCGTTCAGTAAAAAATAAAAACATGATATAAAACAGTCTGTATATAAGAGAAGTCACAGCGTTACCTGAAATTATAAATCTACGGGGTAATCTTGAAAGTCAGACGTAAATACATTCTTAGTTTCTCAATTGTGCTGGCCGTAGTTTCTCTGATCCTCTCTGCTGTTCAATTCAACCGGACGAAAGAATCATTATTAGATTCCAACCAATTCTTCTTTCGTACTATTGTGAACGCGAGTTACGACATCGTAGACACCACAGTCAACGAAGCGATCAAAACCTATCTAAAAGGTGTGACTGATACCGTCGCCTCTCACGCACTGCGTGTCTCTCCAGAACAAGAAGTTGAAGAAGTCATTCGAATTGCCAACGAATTGGTGATTGGAGAGTCTGGTTATATCTACCTGATGTCACCACAAGGTATTCATCTATATCACCCGTTTTTACAAGGGAAAAATCGCGCGCATTTAACCCATATTCAACAACAACTGAGCTTACAGTCTGGAATGACCCAATACTCGCACGCCAATCCACATGAAGTTGGCAAGCGTGCGAAGGTCGCATATTCAGTGAGGCTACCGAGTGGCAATACATTGGTGGCGACCACCTATAAAGATGAACTGATGTACCTGGTTGATCTCGAAGCACTTAAAGACAAATTGAGAAAGTACTCGTATGGCGATAGTGGCTATGTATATATCGTTGATTTACAAGGCACGTTAGTCCTTCAACCTAACTTTGAACACGAGCACTTAAAAACCTTGATTGATGACTCTTCAGAGTTGCTTATCGATAAAGTCGTCGATGAACCTGAAGGTCACTTTAGTTACTCTATCTCTACGGCAGATGGCACGACGAGTAAAAACATCTTCTACAAGTTTTATCCGTATCTTAATTGGGTTATTTCTGCTGGTGTCTTAGAACAAGAGCTCAACAAGAACCACAGCTTATTGTTGGCAAGTTTGATGACGTTGGTTGTTAGTCTACTGAGTATCATTGTTGTTCTGGTGCTTTACCTGCGGCATCGTCATCTCAAAATATTGGATGTTGCGAGCCTCGATTACCTCACAGGCCTTCCTAGCCGACGGAGTTTTATCGAGCAGCTAAAACTGAAAATTACTCAAAGGTCACCTTATCCGCTAACAAATGTCGGTGTCATTTTGCTGGATATTGACCATTTCAAGCGGGTGAACGATCAATATGGTCATGCTCAAGGCGATAGGGTTATCTGTGAGGTCGCAAAATCACTGAAGAGATTTGTTAACCGTCGTCGTTTGATTGCACGCTATGGCGGTGAAGAGTTTATTTTGGTGACGTTTGATTGTGATGAACATGAGTTATTCGAATTATCAGAGGCGTTACGGTTATGTGTTGAGCAACTTCAAGGCTTAGTGTCGCCAGTAACAATCAGCGCTGGTTGTTGCCATGCTCAAGCACTGACTGACATTGAAACCGCTATCGATAAAGCCGACAAAGCGCTTTATCAAGCAAAAGAGAGTGGACGTAACAACACTCAAGCGTATCGAGAGAACGAATATCACGTTGCTTACATGTGATCGGTTGAAAGCCTCATTGAATTGAAAAGTTTTGTTCACACAAATCGAGCTCTTGAGAACGACAAACACAAAAAAGCCCAAATAGATCGCTCTATTTGGGCTTTTTCAGAATTATTTGAAAGGCTAATCGTTAATTTAAGCTTTCGCTGCTTTCATCGCTTCCGTTTTTTTTTCCTTTTGCATTTTTGCAAGGAAGTAGATGTTTACACAAGCGATAAAGCCGTTGGTGGCTGCAACTGGCCATGCGTCAATCATGATGCCGTATGCTGTGAAGAGTGCACAGCCAATAAAGTTAAGGACACGCAGACGAACGATATCTTTCATTGTTAATGAAATTGCGACCATAATAGACGCAGCGTAACCTAAAATTTCAACCATATTGAATTCCATTGTTTGACCCTCTTAAATTTGCCGATACTTTGTCGGTACCAATTCTTCTCTTCATGAGATGATTGAGGAAGCTCCGTGCCTCGAATGGTCTGGTTTTGTTTAACGGGGAGAACTATACCAACTCTGTTTTTGTGATTAAACCCCCAAAACAGACAGAGGTGAAGGTTAGCGATTACGCAAACGTTTAATGACCTTTCTATTAACATAATTACTATTTATGTTGGAGGTTGAATTGATAGTTATTCTTATATAGGTAAGGAAGCCTCGAATGATAAAACGATCCATTTGTGCAACAAAAAGCATAAAAAAAGCAGCACTATTGGCTTTGATGGCTATTGGGCTGACCGCATGCTCTACGCAAGAAATACCACCCACACACAATTATGGTGTGGTCACTAGCGGTGACTTTGGTTTCATGAAACACGGCGTGATGACGTACTCCTGGCACCCTGAGTCAGAAAAGGTTTACCTTTCTCAAAAATACGATGAAACCGTGGTAACCGATTTAGTGCGTGATTCGATTCAAGAACAGCTCTCAAGTAAAGGTTATCAGTTAAAGCAGGATGGTGTCGGTGATGTTGTTGTAGGCTTTGGATTAGCGGAAGAATCGGAACTGAACGATGAGTCTATCTTCGATGCGATTAAGCTATTTACTGGTGTGCCATTTTACGATGGTGAAGGTAAAGTCGCGGAGAAAGGGTCGTTGTACATTGCGTTTTTCGTACCTAACTCAGAGGTCGTACAATGGCAAGCATTAGCACAGTCTGGCATCCAACCTGATTTAGAGCCAAGCGAGAGCAAACAGCGTATTACTGGCTTTGTTGAAATGTTATTTAGACGCATGCCTGAGCGATAGCATTAGGCGTTGAATGCATTCGTGGAGTAAATATTAGTTGTGGAAAATATGGTCAGATCGCAGATTATACTTTTTTATTTGTAACGAATGGTACAAATACGTAAAGCAACGTAAAGTTCGCGCTTCTTTTGCTAGCATTTGTCTATACTGCTCAAAACGTTAACTTAGGTTTGATTCAATGAAACTGTTTTCCAAATACTCTCTCCCTCTATTAAGTATATTCATTGTAAGTAACGCCGCGATGGTAAGTAATGCAGCTATCGCAGCACCTTCTATAGTACCAAGCCCACCTAGCCTAGGCGCAAAAGGGTATGTGTTAATTGATTTTAATTCTGGTGATGTGCTGGTAGAAAAAAACGCACATACGAAGTTAAACCCAGCAAGCTTGACCAAACTGATGACCAGTTATGTGGCAGGTCAAGAGATGAAGCGAGGCAACATCTCTGCTGATGATCAGGTACGAATCAGTGAGAACGCGTGGGCGAAGAACTTCCCAGACTCTTCAAAAATGTTCATCGAAGTAAACACCGATGTAGCAATGATGGATCTTTATCGTGGCTTGATTATTCAATCCGGTAATGATGCTAGCGTTGCGATTGCAGAGCATGTTGCAGGCTCACAAGATGCATTCGTTGACCTGATGAACTCTTGGGCTACCTCTCTGAAGCTAGAAAACACCCATTTTGCCAATGCACATGGTTTGGATGCAGACGACCTCTATTCGACTCCTTACGATATCGCGTTACTCGGTCGTGCCATTATTCGTGATTTACCGGATGTGTATGGCTTATACAGCGAACGCTCTTTCAGTTACAACGGCATCACTCAACATAACCGTAATGGCTTGTTGCGTGATAGAAGCTTAACCGTTGATGGCATGAAAACGGGCTACACCTCTGGTGCTGGCTACAGTTTGGCGAGTTCAGCGACACAAGGTGAGATGAGACTTATCGCGGTTGTGATGGGCGCATCAAGCGTTAAGAGCCGTGAATCAGACAGCAAACAGCTGTTGAGCTACGGTTTCCGTTTCTTCGATACACTAAACCCGCATAAAGGCGGCGATCAAGTGGCTGAAGAGAAGGTATGGTTTGGTGAGCAAGACACATTGAAATTAGGTGTGGCAGAAGACACGTTCATTACGTTGCCTAAGTCAGACAGTAAAAAGCTGACTGCATCTATCGAGCTTAACTCTGAACTGAAAGCGCCAATTGCAGAAGGTCAAACTCTAGGTGTGGTTCATTACACCGTTGATGGCGAAGATGTTCAAACTCAGCCTTTGATCGCGCTTGAAGCGGTTGAACAGGGCGGTTTGTTCAAACGTTTAATAGACTACGTTAAGCTGTTCTTCGCGAGCCTGTTCTAAATAGAGCCTGTGGCGATAAGCCGCGCTGAAAAGTCGAAATATTATGGGTGTTGTGAGTGAATCACAGCGCCCTTTGTTATTTCTACATCAATGAAAACGCCGCGCCGCACTATCTTTATTAGCCGTAGCGGGCGGTTTCGATTACTATACGCAAAATTTAGCAGTGTAGTCACTTATGACGATAGATATAAAGAACGTAACCGAACCCGAAGTAACCTGTGCAAATTGTCAGGCATGCTGTTGTCGTTTAGAGGTTATGATCATCACAGATACGGGCGTACCTGAAGAGCACATCGCTTATGATGAATGGGGCGGTGAAACCATGAAGCGCTTAGACGACGGCTGGTGTTCTGCGGTAGATAGAGAAACACTGATGTGTACTATCTACGAAAACCGACCATGGATCTGTCGCGAGTTCGAAATGGGCTCTTTCGAATGTGTTGACCAGCGCAAAGATGTGATGGGCTAGGCGTCTGCAGTATTGAACTCAGTAACTAAAGTACGCTAATGAACTGTGATAATCACATTAAAATTAAATATCAGGGTTCTATACCTTAAGCAGTTGTAGAACCTTGATGCGTTTTATGAGATCAAATATTGAGTGAGATAAGAGTCTTAGCTCGATAAGTTAGAGTTTAGAACTCGGAAGGCACTTCAAACTCCATCCATTCACCGGTTGTCGGGTGAATCAACTTTAAGTAGCCAGCGTGCAGGTGTAAGCGCTCGCGTTTGTATCCGTATAAGTCGTCACCACGAATAGGTACAGCAAGCCCTAATGGATGAGCACAGTGCACTCGCAGCTGGTGGGTTCGCCCTGTTTTAGGGTACAAGTGAACCTTGGTTTTGCCATTGTGAGTGCTAACCACTTGCCAATGGGTCTCTGCATTTCGGCCGTGTTGGTGACAAACCAGTTGTCTTGGTCTGTCCGTGATGTCGCCGCGCAAAGGAAGGCTGATATTGCCAGATTCGCCCGTTATCTCGCCATCTAACAAAGCGGTGTAGCGTTTCTCTACGGTTCTATTAATGAACTGCTTCTGAATATGCTTGTTTGATTCCGCCGTGAGCGCCAAGATCAACAAACCTGACGTCGACATATCCAACCTATGGATAATCAAAGGACCAGTCGCATCCGGGTAACGCGCTTTTATGCGGGTATAAACTGAATCTTCGATGAACTTACCGGGAACCGACAAGAACTCTTCTGGCTTATTGACGACTACGATTTCATCGTCTTCATAAACAATATTAAAAGACTTACCAACCGCAGGGTTCACGATAAGCGGGTTATCTTCTAGCTCTATGCCACTTAACTGGTGTTCGAGGATCTCAAAGCTTTTACTCTGACAAACAGGGTAGAGGTTTGCGTGTTGTCGAATGATGTCTGTAGGCGGTAATCCCCACCAAAATTCAGACAAAGCTAACGGCTTGAACCCGTGTTCAAAGGCGAAGTTAAGCAGCTTTGGTAGGCAGCAGTCACCAGAGCCTTCAAGCGCGTCTTTACCATCGAGCAACTCGAGTAAATTCTTAGATTGCTTGGCTTGATTGATAAAGCGATAGTGAGAGAGGCGTTGAGTTTCCAACTGTTGTGAAACTGCTTGGTGATCTTGCTTACGGTTTTTCAGTTCGCTTTCAATCAAATCAATTTGTGATTGGCGCTCTGCGATCTTCTGTTTCCACTCAATACGAAGTGCTTTTAGGTCACGTTTCTCTTGGCTACTTTGATTGCCCAGTTGTTTGAGCAAATTCGCCGCTGACTCTAGATTCCCTAATGCTTTTTCTTGATTGGCTTGTTCTCTGAGTTCGTTACGCTGAGCTTTGTTTGCGGCCATTGCTAACTGAAAGGCTTCGATAGCTTTTGCTGATTCGATTTTTAACCCTTCAAGCTCGGCCAATAATGTGTCTAGATTGTGCGACTGTTGCAGCTTTTCAATGTCGTCCGAGAGCTGCAATTGTCGAGCAAGGTTCGCACTGTTTTGAGATTGAAACTGTTTTGAATCGAAGGCTGGTGGAACAAAGTGAATGTTGTTTAACTGAGAGACCAAAGCCGGATCTAACTGCAAGCCTGAAAACGCAGAAAGGTAACCTAACCCTTGTGTGGTTGGATTCTGAACAAGAAGCACAGCGTAGAGATTACCTTGCGAGGTTTCATTCACACCACAGTCGACAAGTGATTGCTGAAGCTGCAGCATAGCGAATTCACACACAGGGTGCGGGGTATAGTAATACGGAAACGTAAAACGAGTCGGTAGCGCTAAATCGACATTCGTGTTTGCTAGGTGCAGAGGTGTGTATTGAGCGACGTTTGTTGGCATTAAGATCAAACTCTATGGCTGTTCAGTTAGAGTTCGGTATTGTTGTCGAAATGAAGACAAATGAGAAGCCAAAGCAGAAGATAAATCGGCTTTGGCTTCATTTAGTTTCTTGTGTTTACTCTAGCAAGCACGTGTTTGAGTGAAACTCGATCAGTTCGAGTGTTCTAGCTCTACTTGCTCAGCTTTTTGGTAAGCAGGGTGGCTCTTTAAAAGTTCACCGTATTTAGCGATGTTAGGGTAAAGCGCAGTTGCACCAAAGTTACCAACGATTTCTACGATGAACGACATCATAAAATCTGCACCTGTTAGTGTGTCTGCAACCAAGTAGGTTTTACCTTCAAGTGCATTATTCACGTAAGTTAAGATCTTTTGGTTTTCATCGTCTGCATAACCGCCTAGGAAGTTAGTTTCGCAGCCGTCCTTCATTACAAAGATCTTAAGCAGCATTGGCAAAATACCTGAACTCTCAGCGAAGTGAAGCCATTGCGAATACTCAACGTAGTTTGCGGTGCCGCGTGTAGGTGCGAACTTACCCTGACCGTATTTGTCGATTAGGTATTCCGTGATAGCACCAGACTCAGTGATCACGACGCCATCGTCTTCAATGACAGGAGATTTACCCAATGGGTGAATGGATTTGAGTTCTGGTGGTGCAAGAAAAGTGACACTGTCTCGTTGGTAGGGTTTGATTTGGTAATCTACCCCAAGCTCTTCCAATAGCCAGATGATGCGCTTTGAGCGCGACTTATTCAGGTGATGCAAAGTAATCATGATTCTACCTAGTTAACGGGTTCAGTTTATTGAATTTATTTAGCTTCGTTCGTTTTGATAACAAGCTTACCGAAGTTCTGACCTTCCAATAGGCCCATGAATGCTTGTGGCGCATTTTCTAGACCTTCAACCAGGTGCTCACGATAGTGCATCTTGCCTTGAGACAACCATTCTGTCATTTGAACAGCAAATTCGTTGTAACGGTGTGCGTAGTCATCAAAGATGATGAAACCTTGCATCTTAATTCTTTTAACAAGCAGCATACCCATCAGGCTAGACATACGATCTGGTCCTTCAGGCAGTGAAGTCGCATTGTATTGAGAGATAAGGCCACACACAGGAATACGAGCACCTGTGTTAAGCAGAGGCATTACTGCATCGAATACCTTGCCGCCAACGTTTTCAAAGTAAACGTCGATGCCGTTGTCACACGCTTTAGCCAATTGCTCCGCGAAGTCGTCAGCTTTGTGGTCGATGCATTCATCAAAGCCAAGAATCTCTTTCGCGTACTGACACTTCTCTTGACCGCCTGCAACGCCGATAACACGACAGCCTTTTAGTTTGCCGATTTGTCCAACGGTTGCGCCTACAGCACCTGTTGCTGCTGCAACGACTAGCGTGTCGCCTTCTTTAGGTTGGCCGATATCAAGCAAGCCCATGTAAGCAGTAAAACCAGGCATACCCATGATGCCAAGCGCGTAAGAAGGGTGCGTTGGTTCTTTACCTAGTTTGATAAGGCCTTCACCGTTAGACACACCAAGATCTTGCCAACCTGTGTAAGCCAGTACCCACTCGCCAATTTCGTAATCAGCGTGGTTTGATTCTTCAACCTGACATACGGTTGCGCCTACCATCACTTCATCAATCGCAACGGGATCTGCGTAGGATTTAGCATCGCTCATACGACCACGCATGTATGGGTCTAGAGAAAGGTAAACTGAGCGAAGTAACATCTCGCCGTCTTTGATGCTTGGCGCAGCTATTGTCTCTAAACGGAAGTTGTCTTGAGTCGGTGCGCCAACTGGGCGAGAAGCCAATACGATTCGGCGATTGTCTTGTTGAGTCATTGGATGTCCTTAATTGTGTATTTTATACATTTAGAATTAGACCAGTCGTCTAGTCTTGTTGTCTAAAAATCCCGCCGTCATCAAATTGATAAGAGGGCGGGTGATTTTTTTAAGTTAAAGCCAATAAAGCGCGCTGCGCGTTATTAGCTTTCACCTTTTAAAATTCGTTCGGTAAGGCTCAAAGCTGACTGTAAGCTATGTGAGCTTTGGCTCAGCTTGCTCAATAAGCTGGCGCCTAACCACATTGAGTATAGGTTCTGAGCTGCTTCTTGGCTCTCTTCAACCTTTATGGAGCCATCTTCAATACCGCCGACAATGCACTGTTCGATGGTATTCGTCACTTTTTCTGCACCCTTTAATAGCGCTTGGCGCATAGGATCAGAAAGATCAGAAACTTCCGCGCTGAGTTTAACGACCAAGCATTTATGAGCATTGCAGGTGCCGTTTTCAATCTGTGACCATCGAGTGAAATAACTGACAATTCTCTGGTAATGGTTGCCTTCACCATGAACCAAAATAGTTTCAACTCTGCTGATGTAGGTCTCAAAATAGTGCTGGATCAGAGCCTCGCCAAATTGCTCTTTCGATTTAAAGTAGTGGTAAAACGACCCTTTCGGCACGTCCGCTTCTTTAAGCAATTGCGATAAGCCAACGCCGTTAAAGCCGTTGTTCACTATTAATTGGTAGCCAACATCTAAAACATGCAGGCGTGTGTCATTCGTTTTTTCGTTCATGGGCGGTACTATAAGTTAAATTAGACCAGTCGTCTAGTGGTCGGTTTTCGAGGGTATATTTGGTCGTTGTTACAGTAGCTAAATAGCTAAATAGCTAAATAGCTCAATATCTAAAGAGGCTTCAAATGTTCAGATATAAAAAAGCCCCGACATAGCGCGTATGTTGGGGCTTAAATCAGTAACTTCGATTATTTGATAGAGATGAGTTCTACATCAAAAATCAGAGTCGATGATGGTGGGATAGGGCCTGAACCGCCTTTACCGTAAGCTAGAGTGCTTGGAATAAATAGACGAACTTTTTGGCCTTCAACCATGTAAGTCAAACCTTCTTGCCAGCCTTTAATTACTTGCTTAAGAGCAAATGAGATTGGCTCGCCGCGCTCAACAGAGCTGTCGAAAACAGTGCCGTCGATTAGCGTACCGTGGTAGTGAACCGTTACTTTGCTGTTCTTAGTTGGGTGCTCTGTGCCTGTACCTTCTTCAAGAACAAGGTATTGAAGACCGCTTTCAGTCGTAATCACGCCTTCTTTAGTGCCGTTTTCAATTAGAAATTGTTGGCCTTGTTCGAAGTTTTCTCCGCCAGACTTATGATTCGTCCAAGTACGGTAAATCATGAAACCCGCCAAAAGAAAGACAATGACCGGGATGACAAATTTAGACATAGTAAAACCTATTTATATTGAGTGCTGAATTTCGTAGTTAATACAAAATGTGTTAATCAGTTGACTAAAGCCGTGATTATGGTTGAGTCAAAAGGTAGTTGATCGTTTTTGCAATGCCAGCAACGTCTTGGTGACCTGCTGTTAGTACTTGGTATTTACCGTTGATGATAAAGGTTGGTACTGAGTTGATCTGACCTTTTACTGAGATCTCTTCTGCTTGCTTAACGTAGTCGAAAAGAGCGACTTGCTGTTCTTTATTCAGCTGGTATGGGCTAACCAAACCACGAGAAGTAAACGCTGTCTCTAGTGCTTGTTGACGCTGCTCAGGTGTTGCATCTGCACCCATTTGAACGGCACCAAATAGGTCGTCCATGAATGCGTGGTCAGGCGTCGCATCAAGCTGCATCACTGCTGTGTAGTAGATCATTGCGCTGATTTGAGCGCTTTCGTTGAACGTCACGTGCATCTTGCCAATAGTTTGGTCTGTTAGAGATTCAATCTCTGGAATGGCACTTTCCATTTGACGGCAGTGACCACAGTTAAGAGAGAAGATTTCAGTGATCGGAGACAAGTTAAATTCTGTTAGAGCAGTAGGAAGCGCTTCGTATTGAACGCCTTTTTGTGGCTCGTCTGTTTCACTACAACCCGCGATAATGAGTACGGCAGCGAGTGCTGTGATGAATTTAGTAAATGGTTTAAACATAATGTTTGCTCTAGCGTTGAGAAGTCGTGAGATTCTAACTATTTAGTACGAATTGGAAAACAATTATAAGGTAAATAAATGCAAACAGTTCGAACTAGCGGCTGAAGACAAGCTAGTAGACGGTTAACTGTGATCAACAGCACTTTTTTGGGTTCTGCTTTCTTTTCGTCTAAAGTTTTTCCCTCGGTGCCGATATAGACATTAGTGAATGGTTTATCTGCATGAGTGGTTGGTGAAGTAATGAGATATTTAGCGATAATGTTAAGCATAGCTTTGGCTGGGTGTGAAGCCACGTCACCAACTGACTTACTTGGCGGTGACATGCTAGAGACTGCACCACAAACCGATTACGACTTGATGCATCCTGAATGGGGTGTGGTTCAAACGACTCATGTAGCAAGTAATCGTGGCTACTCGATTCAGAGCAGCACTCATCAACACAGAACCATCACGACCAACTACGGACGTGGCGTTTCGACTAACGATCCACTGGAAGTCTTTTTAAGACAAAACCGTATCGATTTTGAAGTGTTGCCGGGCAACCATGTGATGGTAAAGCTTGAGCAGCACGTGAACTTTAAAACAGGTTCAGCATTCCCTGAGCCAGCTTATAATCAATGGCTAGATACGCTAGGCAGCTACCTTGCTCAGCGCCAAGATATTGATGTGGTGATTGAAGGGCACACCGATAACACGGGCACAGATCGAATCAATGATCCGCTTTCAGATCAACGAGCAAAAGAAGTGAAGGCTCGATTAGAGAGTAACTATGTGTCGAGTCGTTCTATTTATACTCGTGGCTTCGGTGAGTATGTTCCAGCTTGTACGAACGCTTCTGCGCAAGGCAAGGCGTGTAACCGCCGTGTGGAATTGATGCTGATTGTAGCGAAGTAGTCGTTTGAGTTTTCGCTCCCAATTTGAAGCGATTAACGCCAAATAACAGACATAAAAAATCCCTCACATTCGAGGGATTTTTTGTATCTGACTTTTGTTGCTTTATTGCTTATGCAAACTGCTTTTCTAAGTAAGTCACGATATCTGAAGATTCGTACATCCACTCAGTTTTACCGTCTTTTTCGATACGTAGACAAGGCACTTTCACACGACCGCCGCCAGCTTCAAGCTCAGCACGGTGTTGCTCGTTGTTTTTTGCATCACGAAGTTCAAATTGAACCGACTGACGTTTCATCGCGCGGCGCACCTTCACACAAAATGGGCACGCTTCGAATTGGTATAACGTGTGCGTTTTTGCTTGCTCATTTACTTTGCTTTGTTCTTCTTGAGAACGCTTCACACCACGTGGGCTGAAAACAAAATTCAATAACAAGATGACACGACCTAAGAACCAACGGATAAACTTCATAACTCTCTCTACATATTTAAAATTAGCGTTACAATTTGCAGCATTATATACACAAGTTTTGTCAGATGCTCGCAACAAACCGCTAATATCTATTTTGTCCGTTCGATCGTATGAGACTTAGCCACATTTAGCCCTAAACGCTTAGACAGTCGAGTCAGATTTGCTCGGTCTGTTTTCAGAACTCGCCCTGCTTGTGCCCAGTTAAAGTTGGCATCTTCCAACACCTCAGTAATGATACTGCGTTGAAAATCGTCCGTTGCACCACGTAGCCCTGCAGAAAGGTCGATCGTTGGTGTCGATAATGGTGTGTTTTTCACCTGAGTCGTCGCAATTGGCTGATCTTGGTCTAGAGGACCACAATCTTCCTTGGTGATTGTCACCAGGTTTTTATTGGTGCTGCGCGCTAACGCTTTCAATGCGGAACGACTGATCACATGCTCAAGTTCACGCACGTTACCCGGCCAACCATAACGGTTTAGGAAAGAAAGAACGTCGGAGCGGAACTTAACTTGGTTGATACCAAGCTTACGACGCGCTTGTTCTAAGAAGAAACCCGCTAATAGGCTGATGTCGTCACCACGATCTTTCAGTGCTGGCACCGCGATAGGATACACACTCAATCGGTGGTACAAATCGGCTCTGAATCGACCGTCTTCAACTTCTTGTTTTAGATCTCGGTTTGTCGCTGCCAATACTCGCACATCAATGGTTTGAATGTTGTCTTGGCCAACCGGTTGGATTTCGTTGTTTTGCAGCGCACGTAGGAGCTTACTTTGAGCGGCCAAAGGCAATTCACCAATCTCATCAAGGAACAGTGTGCCACCATCGGCTAAAGCAAATTTACCTAAGCGGTTTTTGTCTGCGCCAGTGAACGCGCCACGAACGTGACCAAACAGTTCACTCTCTACTAAGTTTTCAGAAATTGCAGCACAGTTTACGTAGACGAGTGGGTTACGTTTACGTTGAGATTGGTGGTGCAGGGTGCGAGCCACAAGCTCTTTACCAACCCCGGTGTCACCATGAATCAAGATATTAAACTCAGATGGAGCTACAACAGCGATGTCGTTCTTAAGCGCGACCATGGTGTCACTGTTACCAATCAACTCACCGCCGTCACGTTCCCACGCTTCTACGTTCAATTCTTCGAGTAATTGCTTTGACTGTTTTGCTTGATGCTCAAGTTGCGAGAAGGTCAGTGCCATCTGCATGGTTGAGGCTGCAATAGCTGCCAGTACTTCAAGGTTCCGCGCCGGAATATTCGCGAAGACATCAGGTTTCAAGCTATCTAGAGTCAGAATGCCCAATAACTTGTCGCCAAATAGCAAAGGCAAGCCCATACAAGCATGCATTGGTAAATCGCCATCATGGTCAATAAGCAAACCATCGAAAGGATCGGGTAGGGAGCTGTCAGCATCGAAACGAACAGGAGAGCGAGACGCGCAGATCTCTTCAAATCGTGGGTGTTCTGAAATGATAAAGCGACGACCGAATGTATCTCGGCTGAGCCCTTGCATTGCGATAGGTACTAGCGTGTCGCCTTGAAGGCTTAAAAGCGCGACACAATCACACGTTATGGTTTTGCGAATGGCATCGATCAGGCGATTGAAACGATCTTGATCGTTGACACCACTTGCGAGGCCAATGGTCATTTCCATGAGGGTAGATGCGGAGATATCTTGCATAAAAAACTCTAACTGTGTGTTTATCTACATAATAGAGTCTTATTGACTTAAAAAAAAGGTCTTTTTGACATTTTTATAAGATGAGTTTTGAGAAGAAAACCAGTAATGACGGGGATTGATAAAGTTGGCACTGATTGTGCATAAGATACAGAGAAGCCCAATTATAGCGCTGATTAAACAGACTATTCTTGATCTCAATCAATCAGGTTGCATTAATCAGGTTTCGCGATTTTTTGAAATGAAAACGAGTCAAAATAACTCAGTTTCTAAAAATAACTAAGGTTTCAGAAAATCGATAAGTCATTCTTAATTTTTAGTAGTCAAAATGACATATAGGTCATAAGGCTCAGTGTTCGGAGTAAATTCATGCTTAACAATGCACATATCGAAATCATCAAATCTACTATTCCTCTACTTGAGAGCGCAGGCCCAGCTTTAACTCAGCATTTTTATCAACGTATGTTCACGCATAACCCTGAGTTGAAAGATATCTTCAATATGACTCACCAAAGAACAGGTCGCCAAGGCGTAGCACTGTTTGAAGCTATCGCGGCATATGCAAAGAACATTGAAAATCTAGCAGCGTTAACAACTGCCGTTGAACGTATTGCTCAGAAACACACAAGCTTTAACATTCAACCAGAGCACTACCAAATTGTTGGTTTGCACCTGATTGAGACATTACGTGAACTAGCTGCTGACGCCTTTACTCCAGAAGTGGAAGAAGCATGGACAGCCGCTTACCTATTCTTGGCGCAAGTATTCATCGATCGTGAAGCTGAACTTTACCTACAGCGTAAGCAAGCTGTTGGTGGTTGGGAAGCAGCGCGTGCGTTTGTGATTGCAGACAAAATCGAAGAGTCAGCGCTAGTAACAAGCTTTATCCTTCAGCCAAAAGACGGCGGTGAAGTTCTGGATTACACACCAGGTCAATACATCGGTATCGAAGTGAAACCAGAAGGCTCTCAATACAGCGAGATTCGTCAATACTCACTGTCTGATAAGCCAAACGGCAAGCAATACCGTATTTCTGTTAAACGTGAAGGACAAGGCCAAGAGACACAAGGCGTTGTATCTAACCACCTACACGATACGGTTGCTGTTGGTGATGAGGTTAGCCTATACGCACCAGCGGGTGACTTCATGTATCAAGAGCGCAGCAAGCCAGTAACACTTATCTCTGCAGGTGTTGGTGTAACGCCAATGCAGTCTATGCTTGAGTTCCTAAACACGGAAGATAAAAACGAGCCAGTACTTTACCTTCACGCTTGTGAGAACGTAGGCCAACACTCTTTCACGACTCGTGTTAAAGATATTGTTGCCGACAAAGGTTGGGAAGCGAAAACGTGGTACATGAACAAAGATGAATCTGCATGTGAAAAC
The DNA here is from genome assembly GCF_041467155.1 of Vibrio sp. 10N.247.310.23. Classification (NCBI taxonomy): domain Bacteria; kingdom Pseudomonadati; phylum Pseudomonadota; class Gammaproteobacteria; order Vibrionales; family Vibrionaceae; genus Vibrio; species Vibrio sp. 10N.247.310.23. The sequence continues at coordinate 40,132 of NZ_JBFSTZ010000031.1, forward strand.
ACGCATCAAGGTCACATGGATCTAGCGTCTATCTCTGATACTAAAGGCTTTGAAGAGAGCGATTTCTACATCTGTGGTCCTGTTGGTTTCATGAAGAATATCGTAGAGCAGCTAGATGCAATGAAAGTTGACCGTTCACGCGTTCACTACGAAGTATTCGGCCCTCACGCTAACTTCTAATAGGTCTCGGCATTTCTAGTAACACTCGCCTGAACTATTAATACCTTGCCTATTCAAAGGCCTCACAGTGTGAGGCCTTTTTGGGTTTGGTTGGTTTTGTCTGACATCATCGACTACTGCAGAACACGATGGTTCAGCTAAGATCTTTTCGCTTCTATCTAAGAACGTTTCATCTTCTTGGACATGTAGTCGGAATCGAAAAACTCAGGCCAGTACATTTTTACGTAACCACCGGCAACCCAAATCACTAGAATGGTGGCGATGGTTAGCTCAAAGAAACCAAACTTGTGTAGCCAATACCATTGTGGGTATTCCGCGCCGAAAAATGTAGTTAGACGATGCATGGCAATAGCGCTGATCACAGATGGGAAGGTGACGGCAGCAATCGAAGGTTGGAACTTCAAACGCATCAGGCGGATGTAACACAAGTAAATCAACAAAGTCATGGTGATGGCAATGCCCGCCAATGCACCTGTTAGAATCGGGTCTGGGTTGTCGAAGTTAACCAAGTAAGCGGCTAAAGATAAGTTAACCGGAGCTGCCATGATAGCGAGTGTTGGTCTTGCTCGGCGAGGAAGATTGCCTTCGAACACCAAGCGGTACAACACCACTGGCAACATAAGGAAATAGATACCAATACAAGTGACCGCAAGTGTTTCTGAAAATACGGTGTGCCCGAACTGTGTGCCAGCTAAGGAACTGCTGATCAAACCGACCGGATACAGAAACCAACTCGGTACAATGTTCGACATTTTGAAGTTGATGATCTGAAAACTGAAGAACAACACCATCATGGTAAAGTGCAGCAATAGCGCGCAGAACCAAACTGGGTAGGCGATAGCTGGCGATATCTCGGCTAAATAGTCGCACAGAATCAGTAAAGCCATGCTCATTGGTGCCATCAAGCTTCCGCTTAACGGGTGGCGAATATCATTAAGGAAGGTATTAAAGCTCGTTAAATAGCGCAGTAAAACAGGCAGCAATAATAGCGCGCCGAATGCAGCGAGGTAGGGACGAATTATCTCACCAATGCCCGGGATATATAACGCCCAAGCTTGTCCTAACCCAATAACGCCAAGTGCTAAAGACGCCTGAGATGGCGGCACATTTTTTACTTGGGTTAATCTTCTCCAGTTCAACGACTTGCTCCGACTTAGTTAATTACAGAATATTGGACTATTTGCCTTAGTTAGAGTGTGTAGGTCTTCCATCAATAGATTTTGAGGGCACTCAACTAATTTTGAGTGGATGATACCAAGTTTAACGTTTGCTTTTTTGATTTTGATACGGAATCGGGAGATTAAGCACGTTGAATGTGTGCTTTTGTTTCATGAGTCATTTGTAATTAACGTACTTCCTCTTGTTGAGGGAGATCTTGTTGTCTTAGTTTTTCGTTTTTCAGCGTACGGTTAAGCAGTTGACTGTAAATTGGCTGCCCACCTAACATTTGAGCAATGATTACCGCACCTAAGCAGGTGATGATCAACGGCAGGATCAGGTAGTAGTTATTGGTCATTTCGATAACCAACAGTATGCCAGTGATAGGCGCTCGCACGGTGGCGGCAAATAATGCTCCCATGCCAGCAATTGCAAACATACCCGGTTCAATATTCAGTTCGGGAAAGAATGCCGCTGCGATAAGCCCGAACGCATAACCAAAGAGTGTTCCTAGCGCAAGCATTGGTGCAAAGATACCGCCTGGCGCACCAGAGCCGAAACAAAGCAGGGTAGTGAGGACTCGGCCTAAGAAAATCAACAACAACACATTGGCGCTGTAGCTGCCATTCGTGATGTTCGGGATGATACCAATACCACCACCAGTTAATTCAGGTATATAAAGGAGCAACAAGCCAAAGCAACCGCCAAGTAGGGTGCCTGTCATCAAGTAGCGTTTACGGTCATTCTTGTGGATCGCCACAAACAGGTCTTGGGAAAGCGTAATCAGTTTATTGAAAATCACACCAAACAGGCCGAACAACACACCTAATAATAAGAATAACCAAAGTGCGTCGAGTTCAGGCGGCTGGTACTGAGGCATTGTGATAACGGCAGATTGGCCATTGATAGAACGAAATACAATGTTGGCTGAAACTGCTGAGATGATGACAGCTTTGATTGATATGAGTGAGTAGCGAAACTGTGGTCTCATCTCCTCAACCACAAACATGATTCCTGCCAGTGGTGCGTTAAATGCGGCGGCTAAGCCACCAGCGGCACCTGAAGCCAACAGTGAGTGGCGAGTGTCATCGTCTTTGACTCGAAAGATATCAGTGACCATACGACCGATACTGCCGCCCATTTGAACGGTTGGCCCTTCACGGCCTAAAACCATACCAGAGCCTAACGCGCCCATGCCGCCAAAGAATTTTACGGGTAATACTCTCCACCATCGAACAGGGCGCATGCCGTCCATTGCACCTTCGATTTCAGGGATACCTGAACCGGCAGCCTCTGGAGCAAAGCGGTGAACGAGGAAGTAACCAATAAAGGCAAATGCAGCACTAATAAGGAAAGCGGCCAACCAAAGGGGTAAATAGCTACCGATTTCATCTTTAAGCCAATCGGTACGAGTTTCTGTGATGAAATGAACCGCGACTTCGAAATAGGTACCCACTACGCCAGCAAGTACACCTACAATACAAGAAAGAAAGAGAACGGAAGCGGGTGTCTTATCTCTTGAGAGAAATTGATTAATAGCATCCCTTGGCATTTTGGCTAATAAGGATTGCTTAATTTTCTCTCTTCTGATCATAAAGATAAGTTTCCTGAATGAGTTAAGGCGGGGTTGCATTAAATTATACGCTTCCTCTGCATATCCTATAGCAACAAAGTTGAAAAGTTGAATTTCATTTATGGAATGTACGTGTTACATAAATAGAATATATGCTCAATAGTGGAATCACCGTCACAGTTTTGATCGATTCTCTGGCGGCGGCTTGAATATCCCCAAAAATGAACCATAGTTAAATCGTAAAGCAACATAACGAACCGCAAGGAGAAGTGAGGTTTTACACACAATTTGGATGGATTCAGAAACAAAGTTTTAGTTCCTCGTTAAATGTTCAGGTCGATATTTAAGGCTTCCTGATTCGCGAACTCACGATTGAGTAACGAGGGTGAGGCGTACTGAGTAAGTACGCCTTTAGTTCGTCTGGAGCATCCCATTTCCACATTCTGCCTCTACTGTTTATCTCTTCTGATTATTTTCGCGCCAACCTCTATTAACGAATCTCAGTGTAAACAATCGATTGGGGTCAACTTTTTGGTGATTGAGTATATACTCCCTTAAAAAGGAGAACTGATATGACTAAAAAAGTTCCTACGAACATCATTACGGGTTTCTTGGGTGTTGGTAAAACGACAGCCATCTTGAACCTGCTAAAAAATAAACCTGAGAATGAAAACTGGGCTGTTCTGGTTAATGAGTTCGGGGAAATCGGTATTGACGGTGCATTAATGACAGATCAAGGCGCTTTGATTAAAGAAGTGCCGGGTGGATGCATGTGCTGTACTGCGGGCGTGCCTATGTCAGTGGGTATTAATGCCTTACTTCGCCAAAAGCCAGACCGTTTATTGATTGAGCCGACAGGGCTTGGTCACCCTAAACAGGTTATAGCGACACTGACTTCCGATCAGTACACACCATATGTCGATTTAAAAGCGACGCTTGGTTTGGTTGACCCACGAAATCTGTCTAATGAAAAGTACACCTCGAATCAGAGTTTTAATGATCAACTAAATAGTGCAGATGTGATTCTTGGTACTAAGGTTGACCTTGTTCATTCTGAAGACATCGATGTGTTCAATGATTGGGTGACGGATCAAACGCCAGCAAAAGTCTTCCATAAGCTAATTCACGATGGTGAAGTGCCATTGGAAGTGTTAGACATTGAAAGAGTATACGGCAGTGCTTCCTCTCATATTGAAGCGCATCATCACGATCACGCTGAACAAGAGCCTCAATTCCAACTTCCTCCTGGTGAAGCTTTCATCCGTAAAGAGAATAAAGGACAGGGCTATTTCAGTTGTGGTTGGTTGTTTGGCGCAGAGCATAAGTTCGACTTCGATGCGCTATTCTCTATGTTGTCGGATCTAACGGCCGAGCGTGTAAAAGCCGTCGTGAACACCGACCAAGGTTGCTACGCATTCAATGTGGCGAATCAAGTCGTGTCTGTGAACGAAATTACACTGGATGGCTTTGAATCTCGATTGGAAGTGATCGACTCGCAGCTCATGCCATGGGGCGATCTAGAGCAGATTCTACTCAAGCTGTGTGGCATCAAATAGCCCAGTTTTTGCTGTTTGAACCAAGGATCTTGGTGTTTACTTCGTTGAAGGCGGGATAAACACCAGATTAAATGAGAAAGTTTGCGTTATATCACGATAAATGTGAGATAAATCACTCTAATTACTTTATAGTGCTCGGCTGAAATAAGAATGTAGGCTGTCTGCTTAAGGAACCCGTAACAATGTCATTTTCCTCTCAAGGTTTTGCTCCTGAATTAGTCAAAGCGTTGACTGAGTGTGGTTATGAAAAACTCACTCCAATTCAACAAAAAGCGATTCCAATGGCTCGTAAAGGCCATGATATTTTTGCTACTGCTCAAACCGGCACGGGTAAAACAGCGGCATTTTCATTGCCTGTTATTCAACACCTTTTGAACAGCGGTAAAAAAGCGTCTAGAGGAACGGCTCGCGGCCTTATTCTTGCTCCAACTCGTGAGCTTGCTGCGCAGATCGCTCAAAACATTAAAGACTACGTTAAATACACGGATCTAAGCGTTTCTGCGGTTTACGGTGGTAACAAGATGTCTTCACAAGTTCGTCAACTAGAACTGGGTGTGGATATTTTGGTTGCAACCCCTGGCCGTTTAGAAGAGCACTTAGAAGCGGGTAACGTGTCTATTGCTAACCTAGAATTCCTAGTATTTGATGAAGCTGACCGTATCCTTGATATGGGCTTTATCAATGCCGTTCGTAAGATCATGTTGGATGTAGAAACATCACCGCAAATCATGATGTTCTCTGCAACGACTTCTACTCAGTTAAACCAACTGTCTGTTGATATTCTGCGTAAACCAAAACGTATTAGTGTTGAGCGCGAAAACTCTACGGCTGCTACTGTTGGTCACGTGGTTTACCCAGTGGATCAAGAACGTAAAACTGAACTGCTTTCTGAGCTTATTGGCCGTAAAAACTGGCGCCAAGTGCTTGTGTTCGTGAACTATAAAGAAACAGCGAATGATGTAGTTAAAGAGCTTAAGCTTGACGGTATTAAAGCGGTACTTTGTCACGGTGATAAAGCGCAAAGTGCTCGTCGTCGTGCTTTGGATGATTTCAAAGAAGGTAGAGCACGTGTGATGGTAGCAACCGACGTTGCAGCTCGTGGTCTTGATATCGAAGACTTACCACACGTAATTAACTACGACATGCCTTTCCTAGCGGAAGATTACGTTCACCGTATTGGCCGTACAGGTCGTGCTGGTAAACAAGGTCACGCAATCTCTTTCGTTAACCGCGAAGAAGAGCTGACTGTTGTTCAAGTTGAAAAACTGATTCAACAACGTATTCGCCGTGTTGAACAACCGGGTTACGAACCGAAGAAACGTGATGCTTACATCGAGAAGCTGAACACTAAATCGGCTTACAAAAACCGTCAGGGTCGTAAGAACAACGCGAACGAAGAGCCACAAGATCAAGCAAGCGCTGAACGTCGTTTGACTATGATGAAGCGAATTAAAAACCGTCGTAAGTAAAATTACGGTTGGTAATGAAAAAGAGCCACTGTTATGTGGCTCTTTTTGTTTGTATTGATCGCAATATTGTTTATTGTCATTACTGCTTCGTTTCAACCTCGCTTCATTTCAAGCCCGATCAAGAAACAAGAACTATTAAATAAAAATAAGTCGATAAGGTAATAATATGGATAGCGCACTACTTTGGGCTTTTATTCCCACGTTTTTCTTCGTGTCAATCACGCCTGGTATGTGTATGACTTTGGCGTTGACACTTGGAATGAGTGTTGGATACAAGCGTACATTATGGATGATGATCGGTGAACTGGCTGGTGTCGCTGTGGTTTCTATTGCCGCGGTATTGGGTATCGCTTCGATCATGTTGAATTACCCATGGCTATTTACGGGCTTTAAATTTGTTGGTGCGGGTTACCTGTTTTATTTAGGCGTTCAGATGTGGCGTTCGAGAGGCAAACTGGCGATCAGTACTGACAACCAAACAACAAAAGTCAGCAATGATTGGGACTTGGTGGTTCAAGGTTTTGTCACTGCAATTGCGAACCCAAAAGGCTGGGCGTTTATGATTTCTTTGCTGCCTCCTTTTATTAACAGCAATAAAGACTTAGCACCGCAGTTACTCATTCTCGTGTCGATCATTCTGGTTTCTGAGTTTGTTTGCATGACTTTATACGCGACCGGCGGTAAGAGCTTAAAACATATGCTCGGCAAGGCGGATAACGTTAAGTTGATGAACCGTATTGCTGGTACGTTGATGATGGGTGTTGGTGTGTGGCTGTTCGTGAGTTAATTCTGAAAAGCGATAACGGTTAGAGATCTCCGACTCAGTCGTCCCTCCTTCTCGAGGATGACTAGAGCTTGGTATGACGAGCTCTTTGGATGATGATAAGTTTTTAAGGCTTGGTTCCTTACTTAAACCGAAGAATGCATAGAATATAAAAAGAGCAATAGGGCATTTGGCCTTATCGCTCTTTTTGATTTTACTGAGCTAGCGAACAGAAACTAGATAACAGAAATGTTTCTGATCTTAGCTAGATTTGCGTATTAAACCGCGATTTCACCGCCGTCTTCACGACGAATCACAACCGTAGATGCTCTTGGACGAACATTGCCTTGAGTTTGTGCTGTTGCATCTTCAGACGATGGCCAGTTTGCAGGGTGTTGAATGTTCACAAACAGTGATTTGAAATCTGGGCTGATGGTAAAGCCAGTCACTTCACAACCGTTTGGACCCACAAAGAAGCGTTTAAGCTGTGCTTGGTTGTTTGCATCAATCACCGCACTGTTGCCGTTGTCATCCGTTAACTGAGATGGAACCACTGCCAGCATTTGGTCATTGGTGTAGCCAGTGACTTCGTCTGCGCCGTTATCTGTCTGAATCCACAAGATGCCACGAGCATCAAACGCTAAGCCGTCAGGGCTCGCGAATTGGTTCATGTCTGTTAGACCAGAGCGGTTAATAGACTTGTCTTCCACTGCTGGTGAACCAAATACGAAGATATCCCAATCGAACTCGCCTGCCGTTTTGCCTTCATCCCAACGGATAACATGACCGAACTTGTTGTCTACGCGAGGGTTCGCAGAGTTCGCTTCTTTACGCTTGTTGTTATTAGTCAGCGTTAGGTAAGCCGTACCCGTCATTGGGTCAACAGAGCACCATTCAGGGCGATCCATTGGCGTTGCACCAACAAGGTCGGCAGCGCCTGCTGTATTGATGATAAGCGCTGCTTGAGAGTCAAATGAATCACCTAGCTTACCGCCGTTTGTAGTCTTGCTGCCCAACGTTAGTGGTAGCCAAGTACCTGAACCATCATCGTTGAACTTAGCCACATACAGCGTGCCTTTATCCATGTACTTGTCACCCGCACTTAGGCGATTACTCGGTTCTGCGTCACGCGGGTCCCATTTCTCTTCAGAAACAAATTTGTATAGGTATTCAAAGCGAGAATCGTGACCAGAGTAGAATACGATTGGCTCGCCTTCGGTCAACTTACCAAACGTACAGCCTTCGTGACGGAAACAACCCAGTGCAGAACGTTTCTTAGCGCGAGAGTTTGCTGTGTATGGGTCTATTTCAACAATGTAGCCGTGACCGTGTGCTTCGTTACGGTAATCGTCCATTGCTGACTCACCTGTTGGTGTTACGTCAAAGCGAGCAAATTCGTCTAGGCGTTCTTGTTTGTTACCTGAAAGCGTGTCCCAACCGTAACGTGTTTTGTCAGTAGCGATACCAATACGTTCTTGCGCTGGTGTTGTCTCGCCTTTGTTAACGAAATAACCCGGCCAGTTTTCTTCACACGTTAGGTAAGTGCCCCATGGTGTGTAGCCATTACCACAGTTGTTCAACGTGCCACGAGCTTGGCTGCCGTCTTGTGAGAACTTGGTTTTGGTAAATTCACTGTGAGCAACAGGACCAGACAGATCCATTACGGTCGCGCCTGTGTAGCGGCGGTTAAGTGGATCGTTATCGACCATCACCCATTGGTTGCCTTCAAGTTTTACACGAACCACACTCACGCCGTGTGCGTTGATCTCTTTACGTACTTCATCAAGGCTAGGGCGGTTGCCTTCATCGTATGTAGGACCATTAGCGTGCAGTGCTTTTTGGTCGATGTATTCGTGATTAATCACCAACAAACCGTCGTTGCTGTTGCCATTAAGCGGGAAGAAGTGCATGCCGTCGTGGTGCATGCCCAGTGAGTTTGCTTGATCTTGTGCGTTGTTGGTTCCATCTTTTAACCAAGCATTGCCTTGCTTGTTAAGTGGAGTACCCCAAGGAACCAATACTTGTGCTGTATAGCCTTTTGGCACAACGACACTGTCTGTCAGTGAGCCTTTAACCGATTCGAATGCAAGTGTAGCAGTGCTTTTTTGCGGTGCGCTAGATGATGCTGTCGCCGCGTGCGCTGTGCTGTGGCCTGCTAAACCAAAAGCACCAAACGCCGTCATTGCACTGATGCCTAAACCGCCTTTGAGAACATTTCTTCTTGAAAGGTTCGCATCTAAAACTTCTTCGAAGGGTTTGTTTTTGCTCTTATTAAAACGAGTGCTATCAAATGTTTCCTTGCTCATCTTTACTGCTTCCTATTGGCTGATTTTATTATTCGTTATTCATGACTTACCCACCTACTAACTAATTGGTTAATAAGTTGGGTCAATGTGTGACTAATCGTGAAGCAGTTAAGTGACAGATTTTTATAGATTTGATTAAGGTTTTGTTTCTGTAGCACGATTTTTGCCATTAACACCCTTGTGTAATACAAAACTCTTGGGGATTGATGTGGAACTGTGTATAAATTCTTTATCAAACGAAAAGAGAGGCAGTTATGAAATTAGATAAAATCGAAAACAAAAATCGTCGCCTACGCAAAAAGCTATACCTAGGTGAATTCGCTATTCTAGGTTTTGAAGTAAGCTGCACGACTTCGATTGCTGATTTTGACCAATACGATGTGTTCATCGATGAATTTATCGATTTCATCGACAGCATCGGTCTGTGCTTTGGTGGCGGCGGCCTTGAGCTGTTTGAAGGTTTCTTATGCTCAATTGAGCGCTACCGTTCAGTAACAGAAGCAGAACAACTGCAAGTTGCTCAATGGCTTGAAGCTCGTGCTGAAGTAAGCAAAGTGGAAGTTAGCGAACTGATTGACGCAAACTACGCGTTCTAATTTGATGTTGTGTTGTTAGCTCGATTGAAAGGCCAAATACGGCTTAGGAAAGAGTAACAACAGTACGCTAGAATAAAGGCCGAATCGTTAAATCGATTCGGCCTTTTTGCGTTTTATTCGTTCCATTTCTATTCTTTATCTTCTTTTCTATCCCTTCTGACGTAAATGATAAATTGATATTTTTCGATTAAATATTAGTACTTTATCGCTATTTTTATTTGCAGTAATAAGTTTGGATAAACTTGTGAGAGTTTTATGAGAATTCAATGAAGTTGCTGATAGATTTGATCGTTATTCTTAGAGTCAACAACACCACAGTTCGTTCTGGCAAAGGTAACGGTATATCGCTGTTATTCGTTTTGTTGGCAACGATAGGACTCGATAAAGGATGGAATCAAAATGAATAAACGTACTCAAATCAGCTTAGTGATCAGCTCGGCTATGTTGGCCTTCGGAGCGGCTCAAGTTCAGGCTGCTGAGCTTGAAGTCACTGTCACTAATGCAACGAAAGGGATCTACTTTACGCCTATCTTAGCGGCGGCTCATGACTCAAGCTTGTTCATGTTTAGAACGGGTGAAACGGCTTCTTCGGAACTAGAGTCCATGGCCGAAGGTGGCGATATTTCAGGTTTATCTGGTGTCATTGCCAACGCGGGAGGCGTGGTGGTTGAGAACCCAGCGGCCGGCATCCTCAATCCAGGCGTCGCAACTACGTTTGATATCAGTACTGGTGATTTAGAGTACCTATCATTGGGTGCAATGTTGCTGCCGACAAACGACGGCTTTGTTGGTCTAGATAGCTGGAAGATCCCAACTCAAGCGGGCACCTACAAAGCGACTCTAAATGGTTATGACGCAGGCACAGAAGCCAATGATGAGCTGGCGGGCAGTATGCCGAACCCTCCATTCATTACCTTTGGCGCTGGTGGCACCGGTGTAGAAACGGCAGTATCAAACGCTAAGGTTCATATTCATCCAGGTAACATTGGTGATGGTGATGCGGCGGGCGGCATCAGTGACCTCGATAGCAGTAGCCATCGATGGTTAAACCCTGTTGCAACTATCACCATTGTTGTGAAGTAAGGGGGATGTATGAAAGCTAGAATTCTATTTATCGCTGCATCAGTAGCTGTGTTAGCGGGTTGTCCGGACGATGACGACGATTACTATCGCTATGATGTGAGTGTTACTAACCTCACCCCCAATCAACCAATGTCACCACTCGCGGTGTTGACTCACAATACGAATTTTGATCTGTTTGAAGTTGGGCAAAGTGCCTCTGTCGATCTGGAATACTTGGCGGAAGGGGGTAGTAATGCACAATTGCTTGCGCTCAGTGACAGTGACGCCAATGTTTATCAAGGCACCTCAGGCAATGGACTGATTCTTTCAGGTGAGCAAGACACGGTGTCGATTCGTGTCGACCCAAATCAAGAAGGATATATCTCAGTTGCTTCCATGTTGGTGAACACCAATGATGCGTTTGTCGGCGAATCCGGATTATCGCTCAAGTCATTAGCGGTGGGTGATACCTTTACCATGAACATGAATGTTTGGGATTCGGGAACTGAGCTGAACGATGAGCTTGCTGCAACCATTCCGGGACCAGCAGGCGGTGGTGAAGGTTTTAATACCACACGAGACGACACCGATATAGTGAGTTTTCACTCTGGCGTAATCAGCCAAGATGATGGCCTTACGACCTCTACTTTAAGTGCAAATCATCGTTTCCTTAACCCCGGTGCAAGAATCACCATTACTCGAACTCAGTAACAGGTTGAAAGCACGATGAAAGAATTCCTGCTCTGTTCCGGTCAATTGAAAGGTGGGCGGACTCAGAATAGAGCAGGGATCATGAATAGTGCTGCGGTAAATTTGATGGCAAACATATTGTTGGTTGAAGACGATGATGACTTGGCTGAACTGGTGCAGATGCATCTTAAGTTCCAAGGGCATAACGTAATCAGAGCTAATGTGATTGAAAAGGCTCAGGCGCTCTATAAAGAGGGTCATTTCGATTTGATCGTACTGGATCGTGGCTTACCAGACGGTGACGGACTCGATTTCTGTCGAATGTTGCGTCAGCAAGAGGATTGGACGCCAGTACTCATGCTAACCGCAAGAGACGCTGAGTTAGATAAGGTGTCAGGCTTAGAAGCCGGTGTTGATGACTACATAACGAAACCTTTCAGCGTTCTCGAGTTTCAAGCAAGAGTGAGGAACGTGCTTCGCCGTTTAAGCCATGTCGAATCAGCGACTCAAGAGGTTGTGACAGCAGAATCGATTATGAATTTTGGTGTGCTCACTATTCAACCTGAACGCCATCAGGTGTCACTCAATAACCAAGACGTACCGCTGACAGCTACCGAGTTTACCTTACTTCATTTCTTAGCAACCCGCCCGGGGCGTGTGTATAGCAAAGACGAGCTGCTCGATCATGTTTGGAATACTCATCACTCTGGCTATCACCATACCGTGTGTAGCACAGTCAACCGTCTAAGAACCAAGCTTGCGATGCCGAATAGTGATGATGATTTCATTAAAACCGTTTGGGGTGTTGGTTATAAGTTTGAGTCGAAAGCTTAGGCCTATGTGTCGCGTCCGAAGTTTACTAAAAGGCCAGTAAGACCTAAGAGCCATCGAGGAGAGAACATGAGTTTCAAATCGCGTTTAGTGTTGTTCACCAGTTTGTGGTTTCTGCTCGTGAGTGTGGTGATTGCTTATACCTATAATTGGCAAAAAGAGACCATAGAACAAAGAACTAAGCAGAGCTTACACAAAGAGCTCGCGGTTCATATGCGCGATGATAACCCTCTGATGATAGGGACTGACTACAACCCCAAAGCCCTTAAATCCATATTTCATACCTTGATGTTGATTGGTCCCGATTTCGACATTTATTTTCTCGACAGCCAAGGAAACATCACGACGCACGCTGCGCCAGAAGGCACTGTGTTAGCCAACCAGATAGACTTAGCACCCATTCAACAGTTTTTAAACGACGAGCCTTATCCCATTCTGGGGGAAGATCCGATAAATCCGGGGGCTCGCAAGGTATTTTCCGTGGCAGCGATTGAAGAGCTAGGTTCGACCGTTGGCTATCTGTATGTGTTGATTGGCAGTAATCGCCATACCGTGATTGCTAATTCGCAAGTCGACACACCTTATATGGCGCTAGCAGGACTTATGCTGATCTCTATCTTAGGTTTTGCGATTGGGGCTTACCTGCTCGTGAAGCGCAGCCTCTTAAACCCTATCGAAGAAGTTACAAACAAGCTGCAACAACAAGCAGAGCAAGATTTTCGATTGGACCCGAACTTCATTCATCAAGTACCAGAATTGGTGCCGATTGCACGCTCGTATCAGTTGATGGCGAAGCACATTCAACAGCAATTTTTGCAACTTGAATATCAGTCGTCACACCGCAGACAAAGCTTATTACAGCTCAGTCATGATTTGAAAACGCCATTGTCGAGTGTATTGGGGTATCTAGAAACGTGGAGGATTCAAAACCCACATTCGGATCCACTCATAGATGTGGCATATCGCAATGGCAACAAGTTATCTGAACAGCTCCATTCGCTGTTAGATAGCGCCAAGAAAGATAACCCGGTACCCACATATCAATACGCTTCAATCGATTTCAATGGGCTGATGAGCGAATGCTTAGAAACGATACAAAGCAAATATCGCCATAAAAATGTTGAGTTGAACATTAATATGCCTATTGGAATCAAGGCTGTGGGTGACAGTGATCTGCTTGAGAGGTTGATTTTGAATCTGTTAGATAATGCATTGAGGCATAGCCCAAGTGGCACTGTGGTGTCGTTAGATGTTGGTTTTGAAGCGGATTCCAAACGGGTGAAGGTGGTGATTCATAATGAGGTTGAACTGGAAGCGCCGAATGGTTCTTTGGGAATAGGAACCAAGATCGCGCAGTCGATACTGATGTTACATCACAGCGTGCTAGAAACAACAAAGGCAGAGAACTCCTTTCAGCAAAGCTTTTATTTGCCTTCGGTATAGCTCTGTCTGCCTTCGTTTAGCTCGATGTATACTTACGTAGAACTAACGTTAAGCGTCTTTTCTGTCTTCGTTGCCTTCGTTGCCTTCGTTCACTTTCGCGTAGAAGTGAAGTAGCTCAGTTAATTCTTTAACCCAGCCAAACGCATCTTTAGGTGCGTTGTTTAAGATCTTTTCTACTTTCTCACAGTGCACTTCGATTGCGATTGCTTCTTCAAGGTTGAAAGAAATTGAGTAGAAGTGCCAAAGCAGTAGGCGAGTCATTCGCTCGATGTTCTGTTGCGAGTTATCCGACTCTGAGAAGGCTAGGTTTACTTCACCAAGCGCGATAGCTGTCATTCGAAGCATTGCGTCAAATTTCGCTGATTGCATGCGTTCTTCGCTGGTGACTTCTTCTTGCTCGAACGTAAACAATTCCGTCATTGCATCTTCAGGTACAAGGCGATGAATCATTCTTAAACTAAATTCTTCTAGTTCATGGCGAGGCATGGTGATTAAGCAATTTAAGGTGTAGTCGCGTTGCATGGTGTTCTCTTGGATCTGCAAAAAGGTCGGACAGTTTAATGGAGAAGCGAGTTTAGAAAAAGCAGATTTTAGATAAGCCTGCGTTGGCAGGCTTATCTGTGTACTACAAGCCCTAAAATCGATGCTTAGGGGAACTGTATTTAGGTTTGAACGCAGTATCAGGCTTTGCTATGGCTTGGCGGTTGGTACTGCATCGACTGGTCGTTTCTCATGAATATGTTGCTCGCGACCAAACTGCCGATGCAAATAGAACCAAGGGCGAGCCAAGTCATCGCATCAGGAATCTCGTTGAATAGTGGGATCGCCAACAAGGTCGCCACTGCGGGTGTTGCACTGCCAAAAGCGGCAGAGCGTTCAGCCCCTAAGGTATTAACCGCATAAAGGTAAGTGAACGCAGCGATTAAACCCGCCCCAACGCCTTGCACTGTTGAATGAACGGCAAGCTCCGTGAAGGGCCAATTAGCGATTGGTGTGTCCATTAGGTGGCTTGGGAGGGTTCCAGTCAGGATTAGGACGAGTAAAAGCAAAGTAGAACAGAGAGAAATAAAACCGGCACTGACTAACGCATTAAGATTAGCGACACGGGCTGAGATGGTGAACATCGCCCACATTAAGCTTCCGCATAAAAACAACAAATGACCTTTGGTGTATTCGAAGTTGAAGCTGCTTAAGCTACTCCCTAAAAACAACAGTATGCCGAGCAAAACCAAACCTAAACCAACAACACGATGTCGGCTGAGTGGCTGCTTAAAAAAGAGTACCGCAATTCCTGTAACGAACAGAGGAAGCGTGCCCGGAACAAGAGCACTGCCATGAGATACCGGAACAAACTGCATGGCCGTTCCGGCAACAAGCAGATAAGGTAATCCGCTACCTACGAACATACCCGTTAGATACCGTTTAGGGACGACGGCAATTGCGCTGCGTGCTTTCCACATCAAAGGCAATAACACCAAAGCCGGTATGAGAAATCTTGTGAGAGCGATATCGGCAGGTGTTAAATCTGAATTTGCGCCGCCTTTAAGAGAAAGAAAAAAGCTCGCCCAAATGAGTAGGGTGACAGTAATAGATAAGTAGCCAAGATTCATAATATAGAAGGAGAGTGGGTGATGACTCATTATGGAACAGTTGGTGTGCCACAGGTTGGCAAGTTTTGGCTAAACTTGAACTATCGTTGATGATTTCTGCTAATATTCACCAAATAATTAACGGATTTAACTAATGTTTGGCATTTACTATGGATAGAATTGATAGGCATCTTCTCGAACTGCTACAAAAAGATGGCAGGTTAACCACGGCTGAACTTGCTGATGAAGTGGGTTTATCACCTTCGCCTTGTGCAAGACGAGTCAAAAGGCTAGAAGAAAAGGGCATTATTGACGGTTATCGTGTGAGCTTGTCACGAGAACAAGTCGGCATCGCAATGAGTGTGTTTGTTGAGGTGAGCCTAAACAACCACCAAGAAGTGTCGATAGATAAGTTTGAGGCGGCTGTTGTAGAGATGGAAGAGGTGATCAGTTGCCACGTTGTATCTGGGGCTTATGACTATTTGCTAGAAGTGGTTAGCCCGAACTTGATGGCCTACGAGGCATTTACAAGAAAACTTCAAAGGCTCTCTAACGTGAAAGATATTCATACCCACCTTGCGATAAGACAAGTAAAAGGCAATGCACCACTGCCAATTTATACCGATTAAGCCAAACTCTGAGCAGTAACACGAAGGCAGAATGAGCTGAAAACGAAATGGTTTACTCCTGAAGTAGAAGCGCGGTCAATATCAAAAATCATCCATTAAGTGTCAGGCTTCAGGCAATAAAAAACGGAGCACCTCGTGAAAGGTACTCCGTATATGATAGGTGCAAAACTTAGTGATACTTAAAGTTAGAGATTGAACAATCCCCAGTTTGTGCATTAATTCTGAATGAAAAAGCATGTGAATGATAATCCACGCCGTCATTCCAAATTGTCTCTCCAAATATCTTACATAGCTCTAGCTCACTTACTGAACCGAACTCTTCCATGTGTTTAGCTACAGATAAAAGTTTACCTCTTATCTCTGCAGTCCATTCCGTGTTACTCAAGCAGTTGAAAGCCATAGTCTTTTGCATATTACCTAGCCAAAATGTTTCTTGTTATTAAGTTATATGAAGATTCATGATAACAATTTTCTGGCGTTTGTAAATCTATTTTGTGATGAATATCTCACATACTCGCTTGCATTGGTCGGAAATTGAACTTCATTGTTGATAGATAGCACATTACTTTTACAACCTATTGATAAAGCTTTGATTAACGAGTTCTTAGAATATTATGAATGGGATTGAGCATATTTATCGAAAAAGTCCAGTCGAACGAGTGAGAGAATCTAATGGTGATTTCAGTTTGATGCATCGTTTGCTGGTTGGTTTATGTGGCGCGCTTCATCAATCATCGTCGCTTCTCTGCGGTATTTTGAAGACAGCTGACGGAATTTTTCACTGAGTGTATGGAGATCTCGGGAGAGTGATTGTGAGCTTTGTACGTGCACCTTTGCGCTTTCTGCCTGGCGCGGGAGTCTTGCTTTGGTGCAGTGTTTGGCGACGGCTTGCCATGAATACGCTAGAGAGTCAGCGCCTTCAAGTTCACTAGACACAACATACGCCTGTTGTAGCAAAACCTCGGAGACGTCATACGCGGTATTCATATGACTATTGAGCTGCACATTAAACCTTTCTTCATACTTTGCCCAAAGCTCAATGATCTGCTTTTCATTAAAGTGTTTAGATAACAATGTCTGTGACTCATAGGTTGAAAGAACTTGGTTGAACTCTTTGGTGTACTGATTATAGCGACCTTCAAAAGAGAGCTGACGATCCAACAGTGTTTGCCAGTTTTCACGGTCACAATGATTCGCTAGAGCGACCTTGGCACTCAAAGTTACGCTTACAATGATAATCTTCCCCCAAAAACTCATGACTTTCCTCTACTTACCGTGCGCTCTATTGAGAGTATAGATGAGCAGCAGCATGAGTTGATGTACACTTGAGACATACCTATAACGGAAGAGCTGGTGGATTTGATGAAAAAAGCGCTGATCGCTTTACTTGTGTTGTTGTTGATGTTGGGCGGAGGGGGAGGAGCGGCATACTACTTCTTGGTCATGAATAAAGCACCAATCCCACAAGAGAAAACGGAAGAGCCGGCGTTAGAAGCTACCGAGCAATCTGAATCTGACCTTGTACCTACCATGGATCTTCAGCCTGAACCCGAGCAGACGGAATTTTACGTTTTGGAGAGAAAGCTTGAAGTGGTCGAGCAACCTGAAATTGATGGCTTGATAACAGATTACCTCTATAAAGGAGAAAAGGTGGAGGTACTCGAGAAACAAGGCGAATGGGCACGTATCTCAGACTATATAGTCCTTAAAGAAGGCGGCCCACAGACGGCGGAATGGGTCTCTATGTCAGGCTTATCGAATGATGAAGTCATTATTTCGGAAAAAGAAAGCAAAGAGATATTGGATTCCTATTTGGTTAAGTCTGATGACCTCAAGCTCCATCAAGAAAAATTCCGTAATTCGGTGGCTAAACTGATCTCTGAGGGGGAGTGTGCCCCAAGTGATTTTGAAGAATTAGGCGGATGGGTGAAATCTGTTAAGTACAGCAATCGAGATGTCTATTTTATTTATTGCGGCGGACTGTCTCTTGAAAATAAAATTTATTTAGATGTAAATACAAACGAAATATTTACGAAGTAAAAATCGCCCCATTTTAAGTGTTGGACGTATTAATATTCTTTAGGGTTACCGTTCATAAGTAAAATTTTTGAAATCTTACTTTATCGCAGAGTGGGCTTCTTTATTGGCACCTCATTATATTTAATCCGATATAAGCAGTATCTGGCTATTCCGTTTAAACAATGGGTCTACAGTTTTTATGGTATGAGAGTATTGTTGTCGGGATTCCGTAAAGCAGGTGCTGCCGATTTTTGATAAGGAAGATGTCGATAAAGAGAACGTCGATCCAGAAGCTTCGGAAAACCAAGCTTAACGTTTTGCCTCTTACTTAACAGTAGGAATACCTTAACAGTCGAAATACGAAGCACCAGACAATAAAAAAGCCACTGAAATCAGTGGCTTTTTCGTATCAACTCATATCAGAATTATCTGGTAGAAGTTGATGGAATCTCGATTGTTAATCGATTTCTTTGTCTTTACCCATAGATAAAATCCAAAGAGATACGGCTGCAACACCTGCAAAGCCACCAAGAATGATAACTGGCATAGCGCTGTAACCTAGGATGTGCCAAATTACGCTTTCTAAAGTACTCATTCAATCGCTCCTTATTGCCAGCCTTCAACGCCGTGCATGTCTGGTAGTTTGTGTGCAATACCTTTGTGACAGTCTACACACGTTTTTTCACCAGAAGCTAGCGCAGTCGAGTGTTGTTTCGCACTACGGGGGCTCTGCTCTGAGAAGTCCATGTAATCGAACTGGTGACAGTTACGACACTCAAGTGAATCGTTCTTCTTCAATCGAGCCCATTCGCGTTCCGCTAGGTGAGCACGACGTGCTTTGAACTTTTCTTCAGTATTGATGGTTTTCGCAATAAAGTGTGCGTATAGCTCTTTAGATGCTTGAACCTTACGAACAATTTTATCTGTCCATTCATGAGGAACGTGACAGTCTGAACAGATAGCACGAACACCAGAACGGTTAGAGTAGTGAATTGTCTCTTGGATTTCAGCAACGATAGGTGCGTGACAGCCAGAACAGAATTCTTCCGTGTTGGTTGCCTCCATACCCGTGTTGAATGCACCCCAGAACAAAAGACCACCCGAGAAACCCAAGAACAAAACAACGCCTACGGCTGCTTTGCTTGGTGTCGCAAGTCTTTTCCAAAACGCTTTAAGTAATTTTATCATATATAGCCTCTCTTACAGTCCGGCTACGATTAACGCAGTGAATCTACAGGTTTGAACTCGTTCTCAACTAGTGGCTTAGCATTAGCTTGAGGTACGTGACACTGTAGACAGAAGTAACGACGAGGTGATACGTCTGCAAGTACCGCATCTTCACGGTTCATGTAGTGAGTTACACTCACTTTAGTAGCACCCATTTCTTTTGCGTTTTTCCAGCTGTGGCAAGAAAGACACTTGTTAGCGTTAAGAGAAACTTCATAGCTACGAATAGTATGAGGCACTAGAGGTGGTTGGTATACGTAGTCACTCTCAAGTACTTGGTCACGAGGGAACTTTTTGAAGTCATCTGCTGCGCGAGTTGCTTCAAGTTCACTTGCACCACGTAGAGATTCTACGCCACCAATGCCGCCTGGGTTATCCAGTTCAGCTTGAACTGCACCAGCTAGCAAAAGACCAGCTGATAGTAGGGCAGTAATCAGTTTTTTCATGGTTAATTTCTCCGCCTAAAGGCTAATTCTTTGAGTGGACTACTTCTTTCAAAAAGTAACGAAAAAAGCAGTCGCAATATTAAAAACGTCAGATCTACGAGCTAAGTGGTAAGAACATATTGTCCTTAAGCGACCTTAGTGATCTTAACTGGACACTTCTTGTAATCCGTCTGTTTAGACAGAGGATCCGTTGCATCCAAGATCAACTTGTTGATCAGAATTCTTGCATCAAAGAATGGTACGAATACCAAGCCTTGTGGTGGACGGTTACGACCACGAGTTTCAACACGAACGCGTACTTCACCACGTTTGTTTTCGATAAGAACTTCATCACCACGGCGAAGACCACGAGCTTTAGCATCAGCAGGGTGGATGTAACAAAGTGCATCCGGTACTGCTTTGTAAAGTTCTGGTACACGACGAGTCATAGTACCTGTGTGCCAGTGCTCAAGAACACGACCTGTACATAGCCACATATCGTATTCATCGTTTGGTACTTCAGGTGGCGCTTCGTATGGTGCATTGATGATCAGTGCTTTACCATCTGGTTTGCCGTAGAAGTCCCAATCAGAACCTTTCTTAGCATATGGATCTGAACCTTCTTTAAAGCGCCATAGTGTCTCTTTACCGTCAACAACAGGCCAACGTAGACCACGAACTTGGTGGTAGCGATCGTATGGTGCTAAATCGTGACCGTGGCCGCGACCAAAGGCTGCGTATTCTTCGAATAGACCTTTTTGAACGTAGAAACCTTGAGCTTGTGCATCGTCGTTAAGCTCTTGAGCTTCAGACAGTGGGAATGCATCAACGTTGCCGTTTTTGTAAAGCACGTCGTACATGGTTTTGCCACGGTACTCAGGCATTTTCGCAACCAGTTCTTCACCCCAAACTTCTTCAATAGTGAAGCGCTTAGAGAATTCCATGATTTGCCATAGGTCAGACTTAGCTTCACCTACAGTTTTCACTTGTTGGTACCATGCTTGTGTACGACGCTCTGCGTTACCGTAAGCGCCTTCTTTCTCAATCCACATTGCTGTTGGAAGGATGAGGTCAGCCGCTTGAGCTGTTGCCGTTGGGTACGGGTCAGAACATACAATGAAGTTATCTGGGTTACGGTAACCTGGCAGACGTTCAGTGTTGATGTTTGGACCCGCTTGCATGTTGTTGTTACACATTACCCAGTAAGCGTTGATTTTACCGTCTTTCAACATACGGTCTTGAAGAACAGCGTGAGCGCCGGGTACCGGTGGAATGGTGCCTTCTGGAAGTTTCCAGATATCTTCTGCAATTTTACGGTGTTTAGGGTTAGCAACCACCATATCGGCAGGTAAACGGTGAGCGAATGTACCAACTTCACGCGCTGTACCACACGCTGACGGTTGGCCAGTTAGTGAGAATGGGCTGTTACCTGGAGTAGAAATCTTACCTGTAAGAAGGTGGATGTTGTATACAAGGCTGTTCATCCATACGCCACGAGTATGTTGGTTCATACCCATAGTCCAAAGTGACATTACTTTGATGTTTGGATCGGCATATTGCTTAGCCAGCTTGATAAGGTCTTCTTGAGATACACCTGACATTTCAGACGCTTTCTCAACTGTGTATTCAGCAACAGACGCTTTGTAGTCTTCGAAAGAGATAGCAGTCATTTCGCCTGAGTTAGGGTTTGCGGCTGCTTTCTGTAGTGGATCATCGTCACGCAGACCGTAACCGATGTCTGTCGTTGCTTGCTTGAAGTTCGTGTGCTTGTTCACGAAGTCCCAGTTAACGGCATCGTTTTGAATGATGTAGTTAGCAATGAAGTTAGCAATTGCTAGATCTGATTGAGGTTCGAAGATGTAACCCGTGTCTGCAAGCTCGAAAGAACGGTGGTAGTAAGTAGACAGTACGTTTACTTTAACGTGTGGGTGGCTTAGACGACGGTCTGTAATACGAGTCCATAGTACTGGGTGCATTTCTGCCATGTTTGAACCCCACAGTACGAATGCGTCTGCGTGTTCAAAGTCATCGTAACAACCCATTGGCTCATCAATACCGAAAGTGCGCATGAAGCCTACTACAGCAGAAGCCATACAGTGACGAGCGTTTGGATCTATGTTGTTTGAACGGAAACCCGCTTTCATCATCTTAACGGCTGCGTAGCCTTCCATTACTGTCCATTGGCCTGAACCGAACATACCAACACCTGTTGGACCGTTCTTCTTCAGTGAAGCTTTCCATTTCTCAGCCATCACGTCGAACGCTTTGTCCCAAGATACGGGTGCGAAATCACCATCTTTATGGAACTCACCATCTTTCATACGAAGAAGAGGTTGTTCTAGACGGTCTTTGCCGTACATGATTTTTGAAAGGAAGTAGCCTTTGATACAGTTAAGGCCTTTGTTTACAGGAGCTTCTGGATCGCCTTGAGTCGCAACCACTTTACCGTTTTGAGTACCTACTAGTACTGAACAGCCCGTACCACAAAAACGACAAGGCGCTTTATCCCACGTGATTTTTGTTTGATCAGAGCTAGCAATCAGGTTGGTTGCTGTTGCCGGTAGAGTTACACCTGCAACGGCTGCCGCTGATGCAGCTGCGTTTGCTTTCACAAACGCACGTCTTGTCATTTTCATACTTCACCCTCAAGTTGAGAATTGTTGCTTCCAGTTTCTAAATCCGTTTCGTCCAGTCCAGTCTCGATTTGGTGATAAACCAAAGCTGTCCCTAAAACGTTCGTAATATTATTAATTTCTTCGATGGTGTCCGTTACAAAACCTTGGTTCTCGGTTTCTAGGACCACGATGATTTTGCCTTCAGGGCTGCTGCCGTAAATCTCTGCATTATCGAATTGCTCGATTTGTGCTTTGATCTCGTCTAGATGCTCTGGGCTCACATGCACGACTAAACTTGATATATGCACTTCATTTAGTGCCATAAATTGCTCTCGTTATTTTTGTTTTATGCATTACTCACAAGAATAGCCGAAGTAGGGCAAATTGCTACGCAGGCCCCACAACCGCTACACTCATCTAACTCGATTTTTGGTAGAGCAACACTGCCTGCTCTAAGTTCAAATTGAATGGCCATAGGTTCACACATGTCACCACAGCTTCGGCATTCAACATTTTGTTGCGCTAAACACTTATCAGAGATTTGTGCTTTTGCTTGCCAAGGCTCTCCTTGCTTTGGCTTAAAAATGGGTTCGGGACAAACATCTGCACATTGATAGCAGAACGTACACTCATCAATAGAGAAATCTACAGTGGGAAAACCACCATCGCCTACAATGATTATCTTAGTCTCACAACTCTCGATGCATTTACCGCAGCGAGTACAGTCATCTGTAAAGCTTTCTAGGCTGTCAATCCAAGGCAAACGAATCTGGCTTGAGTCAACTTTTCGTCTAGAAAAAAGACGGCGTTTTGATAGATCTACCACTAGATACCTATAGATGTTACTAAGATGTTGTAATTGTAGGTCATTATTCTATTAATATCTTGTAATGAGTCCTCACAAGTAGTGTAGTTTTAGAAACAATTGTATAAATACCCCCTAAGGGCTAATTGGGGGCATATATTGTCTTAGATCAATAAATTACGGAGCGAGTGATCACATATTGAATGGAGCTATGATTTTTGATGTGTGACAATACGATATCGCTGGCAAGTCATTTATCAATAGGAAGGCACTTTTGCTTATAAAACCGGTTTCATCTGTAACAAGTACGATAGCAAAATCTTTGCTCTCTATACTGCTGTTGTCGGTTGCTACGACTGGCTTTGCCATCTTTACTTTGGCTTCAAGTTTGAATGATGCGGAAGCGGTTAACGTGGCCGGTTCAATGCGAATGCAAAGCTACCGTTTAGCCCATGATATTCAAATAGAATCTGTCGATTATGAATCTCATATTCGTGAATTCGAAAGTTCTCTTTACTCGCCATCCATGACTAATTTGGTCAGTTGGAATGTTCCGACAGACATCACAGAAGATTACTATTTAATTATCGGCCGTTGGCATGAGCTAAAACAGGTCTTGAATAGCGAAGAGCGCGATCACTATCTCGTGTTGGTTGAAAACTTCGTGGCTGAAATCGATGGCTTCGTTTATAAGCTGCAAGAGTTCTCTGAAGACAAGTTAATAAAGTTAGCGTGGGCTGGTGGTATCGGCCTTGGTGGGATTCTGGTCATATCTCTTTTTGTTGTTCACTTTGTACGTAAACAGGTTGTTAAACCGCTACATGCTCTTGTCGGTGCGAGCCAAAGAATCAAAAACAGCGACTTCGAGGTAGAACTCAAGGTGACCAGTAACAACGAAATGGGCATTTTGACCAAAACCTTCAACTCGATGGCCAAAGATTTAGGCGTGCTTTATCGAAACCTTGAAGATGTGGTGGATGCAAAGACGATTGAGCTGCAAAATGCGAACCAGTCGCTGCAGGCACTTTATAACTCGTCACAAGAGCTCACGGTGACGCGTATTGCTCCTGAAAACTTCCGAGCTATCTTGCAGCATCTCGTGAGCTTGGAAGGGATTGGATCACTGAGGCTCGAGATTGTCGATAACTCAGGCCGTTCATTGATTATGGATGAAGGTTACGATTCGAATTTAGACTACGAAAAGTTTGAGATGAAACTCGACGATAACGAACTTATTCTCGGCTATTTATACTGTTCATATCACCACGGGCACTCAACTAAAGCTCTGATCGAAAGCTTCATTCAACTGCTATCGAGAGCGATCTACTACAATCGTGCTCAAAAGAAAGCTGAACAGCTTATTATCATGGAAGAGCGTGCCACGATTGCACGTGAACTCCACGATTCATTGGCTCAATCACTGTCGTACTTGAAAATTCAAGTTACACTATTAAAGCGTGTGATTGGCAAACTGCCAGAGCAACAGCACCGAGAGCAATCTGAACAAATCGCGTCTGAGATCGGAAACGGCTTAGCCGACGCTTATACCCAGTTAAGAGAGCTACTCACCACATTTAGGTTGACCATTAAAGAGGGCAACTTTGGAGACGCCTTAAGTACCATGCTTGAGGCGCTCAGCGAGAGAACCGATGCGAAGATTAACCTCACTAATAATCTCTCATCGATCGAGCTTGATGCGCATAGTCAGGTTCACTTGCTTCAATTGATTCGTGAAGCAACAATAAATGCAATAAAACACGCCAATGCCGACTTGATAGATGTATGCTGTATCGATGAGGACGGTGAAGTATTAGTCGTGATAAAAGATAATGGAGATGGCTTTGACTCAAGTAGTTCCAAGGTGAACCACTACGGGATGAGCATTATGCAGGAGCGTGCGGCAAGACTGAATGGCGACTTGACGATTGAAGCGGCGCAAGGTGAAGGCTGTACAGTCATATTGAAATATAAAAGTTTGAAGGAAGTTAAAGTTGACGATTTGTAAAGTAATGCTGGTTGATGATCATCCATTGATGCGCAGAGGTATAAGCCAATTACTGAGCTTTGAAGACGAATTCGAAGTGATTGCAGAAGCAAGTAACGGCACTGAAGCGGTTGCTCTTGCTCATGAAGAAGAACCTGATTTGATCCTTTTGGATCTCAATATGAAGGGCATGTCTGGTTTAGATACCTTGAAAGCACTTCGCACTGACGGTTCTAGCGCAAACATTGTTATTCTAACGGTTTCTGATAGCCCTGCAGACATTGAAGCGATTGTAAAAGCAGGCGCTGATGGCTACTTGTTGAAAGACACTGAACCCGATGAGTTAATTGAACTGCTTAAGCAAGCACACAGCGGTGACAAGGCTTACAGCAGTGTGGTTGCTCGTTACCTAAATGATGCTGGAAGCCGCAATGATATCTTCGAACAACTGACTGAACGCGAAATGCAGATCCTTCAAGAAGTCGCGAAAGGTTACCGCAATAAGCAGATCGCTGATCACCTGTTCATTTCTGAATCGACAGTTAAGGTACATATGAAGAGTCTACTGAAAAAGCTGCAAGTGCCTTCCCGTACCGCTGCCACGGTTCTGTATCTAGAACGCTATGGTGAAATGAAGTAGGGCTTGGTCCTTTGAGATAACACTATTTCAAGCCTGACTGTTTATACATGTCTCGATAGTTTTGACGATGTGAGAAAGTGACATTAAAAAAGGCGCTGAACTTACTAAGTTCAGCGCCTTTTTATTAGGGCATTTTATATCCAAATAATCATGTCTGTTTTACTGACAATTAAGCTGCCATTGGTACTAGAACAAGCGTACCGAAGATCACCGTGATAAGACCACAGATTACTGGTACTGAAGTACGTTTAACGACTTCAAACGGGCTGATTTTACCCATGCCAGAAGTCGCTACAATTACACCCGAAACAGGAGAAATTGTACGGCCTAAGTTAGACGCTTGAAGCATTGGGATGATTAGGAACGCAGGGTTCAAGCCCATTTTCGCAGCAAGTGACGGAGCCAGTTCTACGAATGCATAGAATGGCGCGTTACCAGAACCTGTCGCGATAGCAGCAGCAACTGTTAGACCAGTCAGGATAAGCATTAATGCGATACCGCCAGCGCCAGCTGATTCAGCAAGGCCGATTAGGTTATCAATTGCACCGATAGACATTAGGCCCTGAGCAAATACACCCGCCGCAACCAACAGCATTACTACGCCTTTAAATGCTTCGGCCATACCTTGGTAGCAAGAATCTAGGTCTTCTAGTGTTTTTTCGCCGTCAAACTTCTTCACAACGTAATCGATAACAGCGCCCACGAAAATTGAACCTACTACGATGGTGTAGATATCAAGTGAAAGGCCCGGAATGGTACGACCGTTGAATAGAAATACTCCAAAAATAGGTAAGAATGGAAGAGCAGCATAAAAAGCCGGCGCATTCGTTTCAATTTCTGAAACGTCTACTTTTTCCATTGGCGTGTTTTCTTTCTTATCTAGGTATTTGTTCCAGAAGAAAGCCGCACCCGCCATCACGATGATCGCACAGATAGAAACAGGCAGTACCGTTTGAACAGCAAACACATCAAGAGACATACCTGATTTTTCTGCTGCGATAACCACATCACCCGACGTTGGTGAAAGAATGATTGCTGCAGGTGATGCACAAACCGCCACCGCTGCTGGACGAGAAATACCCATTGCCGTCATCATTGGGAATAGGGTCGCCATCAATAGCACGCCAAGGCCTGTTGCAGAACTTACTGCTAGAGACATTAGACACGCTACGATGTAAGCCGCAACAAGAAGTACGTATGGAGATTTGATAGCAGCAAGCGGTTTAGAGAATTGTTTTACTACCACATTGTTTGCGCCGATATGCGTCATGTAAGAAGCAAAGCCACAAAGAAGCATGATTTGCATGCCTAGGCCGCCTCCACGGTACTGAAGCATGTACTTAACGAATTCTAGTGAGTCGGTAACCATGTTACCTGTTGAAGCGACCTTAGCGGGTAAGACTGTGTGACCTATAAGGCCAGTAATAAGAAGTAGGGCAAGGCCAGCTGTCAGTAATACACCTGCCGCTTTATAGCCTTTCACAATAAAGTAACCAACAGCGATAGTAATCACTAATCCGATCAAGAGCTCTAACATAGAAATCTCCACAAAGTTTAAAAAAATATAAGAAAGTGTTTCAGAATATGACAATGAATGTACAGAAAACTGCACTGTGGCACGAGGCATAGTTGAGGTTGATATGATCTAAGACAAACATTTTCTTTGATGTTAATTGTGGTTGTAAATCATGAACAACTACTGTTGTTTAGATGTTAATAAACAAATTATCTATCTCAATAGAATATAACTTGGATCACCTTTATAGTGAGGAGTTGTATACAAAGGTGTGGATTTATAAATCTATGACTTTTGGAGCCTAACGTGCAGAACTAAAAAGAAGTGTGTATTTTTACATGATATCGGATTAATTTATGAACTGATGCCTACTGGGAATGGAAAGTTAAGTAGGCTTCAGCGAGAGTTGAATTGATGTGGAAATGCATAGCTCCTAACGTATTGGCTTAAGTACAGCTACTGACCGAAATAGTTGATAGTTAAACGATTGGCGTTGTTAATGATATGGACACTTCCACCCACCGTCTAAACTTATAGTCGGTAA
>NZ_JBFSTZ010000032.1:0-57278 GCF_041467155.1 Vibrio sp. 10N.247.310.23
GATATTCATCAACGAGTGCCCACACAGATTGATAGGTTTAAATTGTTAAAGAGCGCTAGCGTTTTGTGATTCACATCTCAGTCGCTAGGGGTGCGTACTATACCTGCACCACTTTAAGAGTCAAGGGTTATTTTCAAACTCTTTTTCTCTACCGATTTCGCTGTGTGACTTTCGTCTCACTCCGTGTCGGTGAGGCGGCATTATAGAGAGATTGAGATGGAGCACAAGGGCTTTTTGAAATAAAAGTTTTGTTCGCCTAAAAAGCCACCAGATCCGCATTTTTCGAATAAAAACTAAACATTTGAGACGTATCACAGCAATACATTGGAAAAATGGAAGCCATGAACGTAAGATTCATGTGTCTATTTTGTTAATAGTAGATGCGTCTATTTCGTTTATTAATATGTAGTATTCCGATATGAACTCAAAAAAATCGATGTTGTTAATTGTCGCACTGGCTGTATTAGGCGGCATTGTTTTCTCTCAGGTAGATATATCGCCTGCAATTACCTTTATCCTTGGTGTCTTGGCTTCCGCTTTTGTTGTTAACTTTTCAAGCACCGACTCAAAATCAGATCCAGAACCTAAGGCTTCAACCAAAACACTTTATGTGGGTAACCTTCCATACAAAGCGAACGAATCACATGTACGTGAATTATTCTCAGAGCATGGTGAAGTATTTGCAGTACGTTTAATGAAAGACAAACGTACTGGTAAAAGAAGAGGCTTTGGATTTGTTGTTATGGCAAGTAATGATGTGAATCATGCAATCTCTGCACTTAACGATAAAGATTACATGCAACGCACTTTAAAAGTACGTGTTGCAAATGATCCTAAACATCCTGAAACGGACGAATCTGAACTGAGCTAAACCCTAACTGCTTTAACATACTATTTAGTGCACTTTCTTTTTTAGGAAGTGCACTACAAAAAACCTCACGCACTCCCACTTCTTTATTAATGCTTTCCAAACCCAACAAATCTTGAACTCGCTTCGC
Source organism: Vibrio sp. 10N.247.310.23 (assembly GCF_041467155.1). NCBI lineage: Bacteria > Pseudomonadati > Pseudomonadota > Gammaproteobacteria > Vibrionales > Vibrionaceae > Vibrio > Vibrio sp. 10N.247.310.23. The sequence continues at coordinate 999 of NZ_JBFSTZ010000032.1, forward strand.
TATTGCTTTACCAGAATCTATCAGCACTACACTTTCACCTAGTACTTGTTGAATCTCAGATTTGATAAGTGGGAAATGAGTACATCCTAAAACAGCCACATCAATCGTGTTGATCATCGGTTGAAGGATTTTCTGTAACTCTTCAAGGCTAATTTCCTCACCTCTGAGTTTATCTTCGGCCATATCCACTAGTCGAGTAGAACCCAACAGCTCTACTCTTTTATTACTCGAGAAGTTTTTGATGAGCTCGTGTGTGTATTCACGAGTAATCGTCGCAGGGGTTGCAATAAGTCCAACCGCTTTATTAGCCAGTAACGAGGCAGGTTTGATTGCCGGGACAACACCGACAATAGGGATAAGGTTATTAGCGCGAAGTGCAGGCAGGACTATCGTACTGGCCGTATTACAAGCTATCACCACAATATCAATAGCGTGACTCGCAACAAAACTGGCGACGATACTTTGGACTCGCTGAATGAGGACTTGCTGATCGAGCTCACCATATGGGTAAGCCTCGTTATCGAATACATAGATATAGTTGTGATTTGGTAGTAACTGGCTTATCTCTTTATATACAGAGAGGCCGCCAACTCCAGAATCAAAGACCAATATGTTTTTTTGTATGCTTTTCGACACAACCATTACCTGTAAGAAGTTCCGCAGCAATGATACCCCTTCACTTAGTTTTCGCCAATCATCACTCTATATAATGCAAGCTCGGTAGCGTTGATGCCCAAAGCGCTCACCCTGCTCTACATTTTCTAGCTCTATCTTGAGCTTACCTTTAAAGCATGGCGCTGACGTTACTAAGGTATGGAACTCACCATCTTCTCCACATGGGTCGACGTGACTTGGCAAACTGTCTATTAGTTCAGGCGTGTATTCTTTCCCGCAATAGCTCATGTCTAATGCATCGCTATCAACTGTGACGAGAAAGGTTTCGATTCCTCTATTTATGATTTCTTGAGCCAGAGTTTGGCTACTCTCTCCTAGTAGAGGAAATACACACTCCCAGCCCGCAGGTTCTATATAACTTCTTCGGTAATCAGCAATACCATTGCAAAACATATCGCCGAATGCCACGGCATCAATAGATAAACCCGATCCTTTAAGCGCCGTAACAATCGTACTTTGATAGATCTCGTTACTTGGGAACACCTCCGGCAGCTCAATAGTTATTAGAGGCAAACCGATCAATGTAGCCTGCATTCCGACAACCTCGATTGGTGTGACTTGGAAAGGGACCTCATCTCCAACATACGTAGTATAGAGAGCAACAACTTCATACTCGGTGCTTTCAAGTAGACGTTCTAGGGTTAATGTAGAGTCTTTGCCTGACGACCAACTTATGACGACTTTCTTTTTCATTGATATACCCAATAAGAAAAAACCGCCCGAAGGCGGTTTAGGTGAAAATTAGAATTGGTAAGTAGCATTTACGTAATATGTACGCTCTGGAGATGGGTATCCACCAGCTGTCTCGTACTCTTCATCAGTAAGGTTCTCGACTCGACCATTTAAAGTAAGATTTTCATTTGCATAGTAGTTAACTGAAACATCAAACAAACTGTATGCAACCAACTCTTCAGAGAAATCTGGTCGTGCTCCTACGTATTGGTACCCCAATGACAGATCAACATCATCGAAACTAGCTACCGCGTTATACTTATAAATCTTCTTTGCGCGGCGAACTAACTGCTCACCAGATTGATCTTCGGGGTCTTGAAAGTTAGCGCTCACTTGATGATTAATAAAGCTAGTATCAAATCCTACGACCATTTCCACACCACGTAGTTGGCTTTCGCCATCAGTATTGTAGTACTTACTTGTCGCGTAGTTGTAATCAATTAAGTCTTCGACGTTCGTGTCATAGCCAGTAATCGACCAATCAACATCCTTGATTAAGCCACCAAAAGTCAGTTCAAATGAATCTGCCTTTTCAGCTTCTAACTGTGCATTACCGTAGTAGCTATATAGTTGATACAAGTTAGGTGCTTTGAAGGATGTGCCATAAGCTGCTTTTACAACAAGCCACTCAGCATAACGATAGCCTAACCCTGTGTTGTAAGTAGTTTCTGTACCAAACTGCTCATTGTCATCAACACGAAGACTCAGTTCTCCGAACACTTTATCCGCATCTGCGTTTAATGCAGCGAAGTACGCAACATTCGTTCTGTCGTATTCAGTATTCGAAGGCTTAACAATATAAGCCTCATCACGCCAATCTACACCACCACTAAGAGTCAGTGACGACGTTAGTTTGTATGAATTCACCCATTGAACATTTAGCTGTTCAAGCTCATCAGATGTTGCTGACGCTGAGTTCTTGCCTAAAGACTGTTCGTAGTTCCAGTTATCTTGATTCTGATAGTTAACTAAGAAATCAGACTTAAGTTCACTGCCACTATATTTAACACCAGTAGCAAAGGTCGAATTTTGAACTTCAGCTTCTTTGTAAGAATGGTCTGTACCAAATGAACCATCGTACTGAGAAATGGTTTCAAACATACGGAAATTCGCGAAGCCACTCCATTGCTGATCAAAATTATGAACATAACCAATTAGAGCATTGCGTGATTCAAAACCATGGCGATCACCATCATTAACACCTGGTAATGGATGAACGTTGTATCCCTCATCGGAATCGTAACCAACAGATACGTTCAAGTGACCATTTTCACCGACCTTAGTACCACTAACAAAGCTCAGCTCTTGGTAATCTAAGCTTCCTAAACCTACACTAACTGCCGTTTTTTCATTGTCAGAGTTTGCAACAGTAATAATGTTGATAACACCGCCGATAGCTTCTGAGCCATACATAGCGGCACGAGCTCCTCGAACGTATTCCACTCGGTCAACGAATGTAATTGGTAACTGGCTAAAATCGACACCACCCTTTGCAGCTCGCGCAAAACGAATACCATCAATGAGAACAAGCACTTGATCAGAGTTAGCACCACGAACAAAGATCGAAGCTTGCTGTCCTCGGCCTCCATTTTGTGAAACCTGAATACCCGTCAATCGTCTAAACACATCTGTTAGAGACTTAGCTTGAATTCGATCGATATCTTGGCGTGTTACTACTTCAACTTGAGCGACAACACTTTCCGTGCTTTGCTCAAAACGGTTAGCCGTAACCACCATGGTTTCGTCGGCAGATGCTTCTTGGGCGTGTAAATTGGAGATAGGTGAAAGCAGCGATGCTACAGCAACCGCTAAAAGGGATTTCTTCATGTTGTGATCCTAAATCGCGTAAAGTCCTACCAAACCACATTGTGTGGCTTAGCCGCTGGCAGGTATTCGGACTCAAGAGCACAACCCTTATGGTTACCTAATATTCGACTTCCCACAAAAAGCTATTTGCAGTGTCTTATGAATACTCGTTCTCTTTTACCGCTGCGCGTCAGTTCTGGATTCACACCAGATTCCCTCTTCAGCCATCTATACATCCAAATGGCACCAGCTTGTCGGAGATAGTATTAACCTATGAATCATTTGTCTAGTCTAAGATAGTTATAAGCTATAGTTTTCAAGGTCGATTTACATTGAATAGCTCTCAACACTGGACAAGCGCCTGTGATTGAATAAAATCTGCGCTCTTGATTTAAAAGCACGACAGCAAAAGGCATAACAATGGCGAATTTAGATGTAAACCCGCAACGCTACCAAGAACAGCTCGCAGAAAAGACTGAACGTCTTACTGAAATGTTCTCACAATACAATGTGCCTGAGCTGGAAGTGTATGAATCTCCAGAACAACACTACCGCATGCGTGCTGAATTCCGCGTGTGGCATGAAGGTGACGATATGTATTACGTCATGTTCAATCAAGAGACCAAAGAAAAATACCGCGTAGACCAGTTTCCTGCGGCTAGTCGTCTTATCAACGATCTAATGCCTCTATTAACGGATGCAATGAAGAGCAACCACTCTCTACGCCACAAGCTATTCCAAGTAGACTTCCTTTCTACGTTAAGCGGTGAGATTTTGGTGTCACTTCTTTACCACCGTCAATTAGGTGAACAGTGGATTCAAGATGCTAAAGCGCTTAAGCAGCAATTAAATGATGAAGGCTTTAACCTAAACCTGATTGGCCGTGCGCGTAAGATGAAAATCGTACTGGATCGCGACTACGTCATTGAAAAGCTAGATGTGAATGGTGATAGCTATATATACCAGCAAGTAGAGAACAGCTTTACTCAACCAAACGGCAAAGTAGCAGAGAAAATGTTGGAATGGGCTGTCGACTGTACTCAAGACAGCAAAGGCGACTTACTTGAGCTTTACTGTGGTAACGGTAACTTCTCATTAGCTCTGGCACAAAACTTTGAGCGTGTACTTGCAACAGAGCTAGCGAAGCCATCTGTAGAATCTGCTCAATACAACATTGCGGCGAACAAGATTGATAATGTTCAGATCATTCGTATGTCTGCGGAAGATTTTACCGTAGCAATGGAAGGTAAGCGTGAATTCCGCCGCCTACAGCAAGCAAACATCGATCTAAAGAGCTACAACTGCAACACTATCTTTGTTGATCCACCGCGTTCAGGTATGGATGTTGATACTTGTAAGATGGTTCAAGGCTACGAGCGTATCATGTACATCTCTTGTAACCCTGAAACATTGAAAGAGAACCTAGACATCCTAAGCGAAACGCACGACATCACTCGTTTTGCTCTGTTTGACCAGTTCCCTTACACGCACCACATGGAAGCTGGCGTATTCCTAGAGCGTAAAGCGTAAGTATCGCTTTCAGGTCTAAGCCAAACAGCAGATACAAAAAAACGAGCCCATTGGCTCGTTTTTTTAATTTCTAAATCAGCTTAAGCAGTTTTGCCGATAAAGCCGAGTTTCTTACCTACCCATGCAAGAAGCAACATCGCGACAATAATCGCAAAGAAGTTTGAGCCAGCATCAGGGTGTTGTGCCTTCACAAAAGCCGAGTGGCCAAATGCACCTACAAAGAAACAAGCCAAACCTACTAGTGGGATATCTTCAGATACTGGGTTAGTTAGGTACTCTTGGTAAAGTGCTTGTACAGCCAAGACTAAAGCAATCAGTGGGAAAATAGAGAAGCCCACTTCGCTCATTGTTACCCAAGATAACAGAGCATCACCACACACACCGGCAATAACAGCAAGTACGAGTGTCTTTCTTTCTGAACCACGGTTTACAGTATTATTTTCATTCGACATTATTCAATCCCGCCTTTTAATCGGTTACGTTCACGTTCTTTACGATACCAAAAAGCCCCTTTGGCCATCATTCGCAATTGCATGATCAAGCGTTCAGCCAGTTCATCTCGCTGACGTCGATCTAAATCTAATGCTTCTGCCCCTGAGTTGAAGACCAAGATAACGGAGGCTTCAGCTTGAGTAAAAGCTTCGTCTCGTGTCATGCCAGTCGTTATCAAATATTCGGTTAACTCAGCAGAGAAGTGCTGTATCTCACGAGCTACCGCTGCACGAAACTCAAATGAAGTTCCTGAGCGCTCTCGCAATAACAGTCTGAATACGTTAGGGCTGCTTTCAATGAATTCCATAAAGGTTTCAACCGATGTACGAATCACACTGCCTTCTTTTACTATGCGTTGCCTAGCTTGACGCATTAACTGGCGCAGCAGTAAGCCACCTTCATCAACCATGGTTAAGCCAAGCTCATCCATGTCTTTGAAGTGACGATAAAAGGAAGTCGGTGCTATTCCAGCCTCACGAGCGACTTCTCTCAAGCTTAGATTGGAAAAACTACGATCGGCGCTGAGTTGGCTAAATGCTGCATCGATTAAGCTGCGACGAGTTTTTTCTTTTTGCTGTGCGCGAATGCCCATTGGTTTCATACTTTATCAATTTCTTCTTTTACAGCCTAAACAGGCATGTCTAATACTCTATTCAATATAACGCGAATCACTTATTTATATAAGGCACTCTGGTTATATAAGACACTAAACATACCTCTTTGTTCACGTACCGAAGTAAATACGTTCGAAGAAAAAATTTCAATATCCACGCTGTCATTTGGAGACATACGACATACCAAATATTATTTTTTCGATAACACTGCGTGATCCCACCGACTCTCTGATGCCCTTTTCATGTACCCGAGAACAGAATCGGTTAAAATCTCGCTAAAGCAATGTTAATCAAATATAACAAGGAAGATAGCTATGCCACACTCCAACCACTTTGATGTAATCGTAATTGGTAGTGGCCCCGGAGGAGAAGGGGCAGCGATGGGATTAACCAAAGCCGGGTTGAACGTTGCAATCATTGAGAAAGAAAGCAGCGTTGGTGGTGGTTGTACTCACTGGGGAACCATTCCGTCAAAAGCACTGCGTCACGCTGTTAGTCGTATTATCGAATTCAACAGCAATCCGCTGTTTTGTCAGAACAACAAAAGCATTCACTCAACGTTCTCTAACATCTTGGGGCATGCTAAATCAGTCATCGACAAGCAGACTCGATTACGCCAAGGCTTCTACGACCGCAACCAGTGCACGTTGGTCTTTGGTACTGCACGTTTTATCGATACCAACACTGTCTCGGTAATGCAAAGCGATGGCACTGAAGAACATTACAGTGCAGACAAATTTGTTATCGCGACAGGCTCTCGCCCTTACCAACCAGATAACGTCGACTTCCTGCATGAACGTATCTACGACAGTGACTCGATTCTTTCTCTTAAACACGACCCGCAACACATCATCATCTATGGTGCTGGCGTTATTGGTTGTGAATACGCGTCGATTTTCCGCGGTTTGGGTGTAAAAACCGATCTTATCAATACTCGTGACCGTCTGTTGTCATTCCTAGACAATGAAACCTCAGATGCACTTTCTTATCACTTCTGGAACAGCGGTGTCGTGATTCGCAACGATGAAACCTTTGAGAAAATTGAAGGCACTGATGATGGCGTGATCATTCACCTAGAGTCAGGTAAAAAGATGCGCGCTGATTGCCTACTGTATGCCAATGGCCGAACGGGTAATACCGATAAACTGAACCTTGGTGCTGTTGGCTTAGAAGCGGACTCGCGTGGGCAAGTCTCAGTAAATACCAATTACCAAACCAATGTTGACCATGTTTACGCTGTCGGTGATGTGATTGGCTACCCTAGCCTAGCAAGCGCGGCTTATGACCAAGGTCGATTTGTGGCTCAAGCAATTGTGAAAGGTGAAGCTGAACGCCACCTTATCGAAGACATTCCAACCGGCATCTACACCATCCCGGAAATCAGTTCTGTTGGTAAAACCGAGCAAGAACTTACCGCAGCTAAAGTACCGTATGAAGTAGGACGTTCTTCATTCAAACACCTAGCTCGTGCTCAAATTGCGGGTAAAGACATTGGTAGCTTGAAGATTCTGTTCCATCGCGAAACCAAAGAGATTTTAGGTATCCACGTGTTTGGTGAGCGTGCCGCTGAAATCATCCATATCGGACAAGCGATCATGGAACAGAAAGGTGAAGCAAATACCATCGAGTACTTTGTGAATACAACCTTTAACTATCCAACGATGGCGGAAGCTTATCGTGTTGCAGCACTCAACGGGCTTAACCGTTTATTCTAGATAAAGAACCAATAGGAGTATTTGACCACCCATAGGCCAAATACATAAACAGCAAGCCACGCGCTTGCTGTTTTTATTTAAAACACTGAATATTAAGGCATTGATAGTAATTAGATCATGATGTTCTAAATACCCCTTTACCTGTACAGCCTCATTTACTCTCCACAAACAGAGCCCTCAGAGCTAAGCGAGAAACTCCCCTTTCTTCCACTGAGAAACAAACAACACACCAAGACCAATTCCGCGCATTGCCATAAAGCTCAGCATCGCTAACCACAGTGCATGGTTCTCTAAACCTGATGCTAAATAGAAAATCGCGAAGAAACTACAGGTCGCAACAAACATACTATTGCGCATATCCTTGCCCTTAGTTGCTCCAACAAAAATACCATCCAACAAGAAGCACCACATAGACACCAATGGCATTGCGATTAACCACGGTAAATACACCTCGGCTTGACTCTTCACGTCTGGGATTGTGGTGATCATATTGATTAAGCTCGAGCCAACGAGTGCGAACACTATGGTCAGTACCAAACAAATATTGAAGCTCCAGAAGAAAGTTCCAATCAATGACTGGTTCAGCTCATCTTTGTCTTTCGCGCCTATCGCCTTACCGACCATCGCTTCCATTGCGTAGGCAAAGCCATCCATCCCATAAGAGATGATCATCAAGAAACTCATCAACACGGCATTGGCCGCAACAACATCATCGCCAAAGCTTGCACCTTGGAAGGTCATGAAAGTGAAAGTCGCTTGTAGGCATAATGAACGAAGAAAGATATCGCGATTCAATTTCACGAAACGACTCAAACCTTGGCTGGTTTTCTTAAGCAGATCCCATGGCGATGGTAACTGCTTCTTCGCCCAGATTCGGTAAACACAAATCAAGCCAAATGTTAGACCGGCATAATCAGCCATTACAGATGCCAATGCTGCACCTTCCACTTGCCATCCTAAGCCGATAACAAAAACAATATCCAAAACGATATTGGTGATATTGGTGATGATCACCATCCACATGGGCGCTTTGGCATTTTGAGTCCCGAGTAACCAACCTAGAATCACAAAGTTAGTTAGCGCAGCAGGCGCACTCCAAGCGCGGATTGAGAAATATTGCTGACCATAGTGCTTAACTTGATCACTGGCGCTACTCAATGAGAAAACTAAATCGGCGACTAGACTGTGTAAAAGCAAAAAGACACCAGCAAACCCTAAGGCCATGGTCACGCCTTGCACAAAGACTAAACCAAGTTGCTTGCCATCATTCGCACCATAAGATTGTGCGGCTAGCCCTGTTGTCGACATGCGCAGGAAACCAAGCAACCAAAAGGTCACGCTGATCATTGTGCCGCCCAGCGCCACACCACCTAAATACCAAGAGTGCTCGAGGTGACCGATAACCGCCGCATCGACTAAGCCCAGCAGTGGAACAGTAATATTAGAGAGAACCATCGGGATCGCGAGCAGCAGCACTTTTTTGTGCATCGCCTGATTGGATAGCGTTTGAAAAATAGTTTGGGGATTAAATAGCTTCACGATCACCTCTTAGATTAGAGGCGATAGTTTAACCTAGTGGGTGGGCTTTCACTATGTTGTGGAATTTTACTTATACCGGCTATGTACTCAGTTACTCGAAATACAGAACCACTAGGGTTACCACTTAACGAGCACTAACTGCGGCGTTAAACGCTTTTTGACCTGAGAGATCTTACAAAGAAGCCGCTGCCACAATTTCCAACGATTGCATTGTTGGTCTAGGGGAGAAAACGCTTTTACCCATTGTGCCCATGGCAGCCAATTAAGAACGCTGTCTATTGGTGAAGACAACCCATGAGCATACTTTCCTGAACCAAGCTTTTGTCCCAACGTACTTGAGCTTTTATCTCCAGCTAAGACTAAACACGCATGTGCATGAGTAAAGTAGCGGCTCAAAGACTGAATGAAGTTCGCGGTCTGTTGTTCATTACAATCCAGCAAAGCATGTTCACACACCACCATCACCGAGGCTTGTTCTGGAATATTAAGTTCATCCAACCAAGTTAGGTCATCGACAGAGCCACACTCTAAGCGATAGCGTTCATTTTTGTGGAACAAGCGTTGTCGCCAAAGCAGATTCTCGGTTACATCTAACTCAACCCAATGACAGCGGCCATTATCTAAACGGTAGAAACGGGTATCGAGCCCTGCTCCCACGTTAATAATCCAAGCATCTGGGTTATGAGATAAAAACTGTTGAACTTGAGAATCACAAAGTTGAGTCAGTGTCGCGTAAAGGAGTTGCTGTTGGTCGAGTTCACCGGTAAGACATTCTGGTGCGAGCTGGCAACGCTTGCAGGCTTGAGCTGCGATAGGATCATAAACGAGACCATCATCAGCTAGGCTTTCACGGCTACGAAACCAAAGATGCTGAACGAGGTTCGTCGGAACTTGGAATTCTTGATGTGCAGACCCTTGTTCAGAAGAAGCCTTTTGAACAGAGGAGCGCGGCTTACGAGTAAGCGGCTTCATTTGAGGTTTGGTTGGGTTTGGCATCATCATCTTCCTTGTATCTCGACAAAGAAGATGATAATGAATATCAATTACAATGACAAGTTATTGAGAATAAATATCAATAAGCTGTTTGTACTGACTACATCCAGTCGGTGTTGCGAATAATACCAACCGCAAGCCCTTCAATAGACAAGTGTTGAGATTCTAGATCGACATGGATTGGAGAAAACTCTTCATTTTCAGCATGTAACAGAACCGTTGAACCTTTACGTTCTAGGCGTTTTACCGTTACATCATCATCGACACGAGCCACTACAACCTGACCATCGCGTACATCTTGTGTTTTATGAACAGCTAATAAATCACCATCCATAATACCGATGTCTTTCATACTTTCGCCATTTACACGAAGTAAGAAGTCAGCTTGTGGTTTAAACATGCCTGGATCAACTTGGTAATGCATTTCTACATGCTCTTGAGCCAAGATAGGCTCACCAGCGGCAACCTGACCGATTAATGGTAAACCTTGCTCTTCGTTTGCTGCATCTTCAAGCAAAATACGAATACCGCGAGACGCACCCGGGATAATCTCAATCGCTTCTTTACGAGCAAGAGCTTTCAAATGTTCTTCTGCAGCATTAGCAGAACGGAAGCCTAGTTCACGCGCGATTTCTGCACGTGTCGGTGGCATACCGGAATCTTCGATCTTACCTTTGATAAGGTCAAAGACTTGTTGCTGGCGGGGCGTTAACGGCTTCATGATTCACCTGTCTTTTTATACAGTTGACTGTGAGTATATCCAGTAACTGAACAAAAGCAAAGCAATTGCTTGTTTTTAGTTCATTTTTAGCAAATTACAAAAACAGGATCTCTAGCCACACATAACCTGCGAGTGCCAAACAGATGAAAACTGCTGCCGAACCGACATCTTTAGCCATCCCAGAAAGCTCATGATGTTCACTGCCGATTCGGTCGACAACCGCTTCAATCGCGGTATTGATTAGCTCGACAACCATCACCAATACCACCGATGAGATCATTAAGATTCGTTCAACTTGGCTTACATCTAGGTAAAATGCCAACGGAATAAGCACGACCGCCATGAACACTTCCTGTCGAAATGCAGCCTCATTTTTAAACGAACTCGTAATGCCTTGCCATGAAAAGCCTGCTGCTTTGATGATGCGTTTGAATCCGGTGTTTGATTTTTTGGTCATTTTTAACCCTATACTCAATCAGTCGATGAATGATTTTCCACAAACTTAACGGCAATATGACTATTTCCATTAAAAGGTTAGACCAGTTTCTGGTATTCTTGCATCGATTAAATTTACGCCTAGGCTTATCCCTATTTCACTCATAGGATTTATCCTTTTTATCAGAGAAATAGAGATACGCTTCAGCACATTGAAATAACTATTGAGGCAGTGAACCTATATGTCTTCTGGACAATCTTTTTCACGTTCATTAATGAAGCTACCTTTATCCGTATTGGTAAAGGGCACATCAATTCCTTCAAACCCTGTTGAGGATTTGAACGTTGATTTGAGCAAACCGATTGTATACGCCTTACCGTTTCGCTCAAGTGTCGACATTCTTACATTGCAAAAACATGCACTTGAATTAGGCCTACCTGATCCGTTGACCAAGCTTGAAATCAACGGCAAATCACTGCAACGCTACGTTTTCATCTCTTCTCGCAAAACTCTGCTGCAAGACGATGATTATGTACCAAGCTCATCAATTGAAGTCTTCTCTGAGCTGCTTTCACTGCATGCTGAAGACTCTGATCTCGACGTTCAAGTTATCCCTGCCACTGTATTGTGGGGTCGTAAGCCTGGTAAAGAGAATAACCAGAAACCTTACCTACAAGCAATGAACGGCTTAGAGAAATCAAAAGCGGTATTACTGGCAGGTCGTGACTGCTTGGTTCGCTTTAGTCCTGTGGTTTCTCTGCGTTACATGGCTAACTCACACGGCACCGACAACACCATCGCACACAAACTGGCGCGCGTGGCACGTATTCACTTTTCTCGCCAAAAACTTGCAGCATCAGGTCCTAACCTGCCCAGTCGCCAAGCTCTGTTTGACCGCCTACTAAAATCTGAAGCGATCAAGAAAGCGATTGAAGATGAAGCACAAGCAAAAAACATCTCGATCGAGAAAGCGAGCAAAGAAGCTCAAGACATCATGGACGAGATTGCTGCGAACTTCTCTTACTCGCTAATCAAACGCGGTGAGAAGATTCTTGGTTGGTTGTGGAATAAGTTGTATCAAGGCCTGCATATCAGCAACGCTTCAACAGTTCGTAAGCTGGCTCAAGATGGTCACGAGATTGTTTATGTGCCTTGTCATCGTAGTCACATGGATTACTTACTGCTTTCTTACGTGCTTTACCACGAAGGCATGGTGCCGCCGCATATCGCTGCGGGTATCAATCTGAACTTCTTCCCTGCCGGTCCTATTTTTCGTCATGGTGGTGCGTTCTTTATTCGTCGGAGCTTCAAAGGCAACAAGCTGTACTCGACTATTTTCCGTGAATATCTGGCAGAATTGTTCGCTAAAGGTTACTCAGTTGAGTACTTCAGTGAAGGTGGTCGCTCTCGTACGGGTCGTCTACTGCAAGCTAAAACCGGCATGTTGGCGATGACTATTCAGGCTATGCTGCGCGGCATGAATCGCCCGGTGACTTTGGTTCCTGTGTACATCGGCTACGAGCACGTGATGGAAGTGGCGACTTACGCAAAAGAACTTCGTGGTAAGCGCAAAGAAAAAGAAAACGCGAGCTTAGTGATTCGTACCATTCGTAAGCTGCGTAACTTTGGTAAAGGCTACGTGAACTTCGGTGAGCCAATTCAACTGAACCAATACCTGAATGAACACTCACCTGAGTGGACCAAAGACATCGACCCAATGGGCACTAGCAAACCACAATGGATGAACCCGGTGGTTAATGACTTGGCGACCAAAATGATGACGCACATTAACGATGCGGCAGCGACCAATGCCCTGACCCTTTGTGCAACGGCACTATTGGCTTCAAGACAGCGCGCATTGTCTCGTGACTCTTTGGTTTCTCAGATTAATTGCTACCTGTCTCTGCTTAAGAATGTTCCATATTCGGCAACGTTCACTGTGCCAAAAGACAGCGCTGAAGATTTAGTAAAACATGCTGAATCACTGAACAAGTTCTTGATTGAATCAGACTCAATGGGCGACATCATTTCGCTAGACCGTCACCAGTCAATTCTGATGACCTACTACCGAAACAACATCATTCACTTGTTTGCTCTGCCATCGTTAATTGCACAGATGACTATTCGTCAACGCGGTTTATCAATTGACGCGATCCAAGAGAACGTTGCTGCTATCTACCCGTTCTTGAAGAAAGAGCTGTTCCTAAGCTACGACGAAGACAAGCTTGAAGGCGTGGTTTCTAACATCATTGAAGAGCTGGTTAACCAAGGTATGCTTGTGGTTTCTGATAATGAAGTCACCATCAACCAATCAAACAGCCAAGCACTGATGCTGTTAGGTCGTACGATTTCAGAAACGCTACAACGCTACTCTATTGCTTTGAACCTGTTAGCAGAGAACCCTGATCTGGATAAATCCGATCTTGAACAGAAGAGCCAAGACATTGCACAGCGACTTGGTCGTCTGCAAGGCATCAATGCACCAGAGTTCTTCGATAAAGGCGTGTTTGCTTCTATGTTCGCAACGTTGAAGCAGCAACAGTACCTAGATAACGACGGCAACTGCGATTTAGAGAAGACTCAGCAATTCGCTAAGCTTCTTTACTCGATGCTTTACCCAGAAGTCCGTCTGACTATTCAAGAGAGTATTCACCAAGTCGAGTAATTCCTGTATATAGCAGGGCTCTGATAGCAGATTCAACGCGATCAAAAAAGGCACCCACTGGGTGCCTTTTTCTTGAATATTCGTTTGATAAAAACTGATGCTTACCAGAAGGTAACGAACAAACCGACCGTTACGGCCATACCAACATAGTTGTTATTTAGAAAAGCTTGAAAACATAAGTCTCGGTCACGATGCCGCATCAAATGTTGTTGGTACACAAACAAGCTGCCTGCGGCTAACAATGCCCAATAGAAAGTATCACCCAATTGGTAGTGCATACCTAACACAATCAGCATCGCTAGAGTAACAAGTTGCAAAGAGCCGACGATAAGCTTATCGAAGCGACCAAATAAAATAGCCGTCGATTTAATACCAATCTTCAAGTCATCATCTCGGTCAACCATCGCATATTGCGTGTCGTAAGCAATCGTCCACAACGCGTTAATCACGAAGACAAACCACACAATGCTTGGCAGTTCATTGGTTTGTGCCGCCCAAGCCATTGGTATCGCCCAACTAAACGCTAAGCCAAGAAACAACTGTGGAAGATGCGTAAAACGCTTCATGAAAGGGTAAATGAACGCCAGACCCACACCAATAAATGAGAGCTTAATGGTCAGTGGATTCATGGTGAGTACCAGCAAGAATGAAACTACGGCTAGCACTAAAAAGAGCAGAATCGCTTCCTTACTGGAAACCAAACCAGACGGCAGTGGACGCTGCTTGGTACGTTTAACATGACCATCTACTTTACGGTCCGCAAAGTCATTGATCACACAGCCAGCTGAACGCATCAACACCACGCCGAGTACAAAAACAACCAAGACATCAAAATCAGGCATACCTTGTGCGGCGATAATCAGTGACCACAAGGTCGGCCAAAGGAGTAATAGGGTACCAATCGGGCGATTCATTCGCGTTAATTGCCAATACGCCTTCGCTTTGGTGGCAAGCATTTACACACTCTCCTTAGAGTAAATGGGTGATGTTGGTAAAAACAGTTCTGCCACAAGCATCGGTTTATGGTTCATCCATAATCGAGAACGACGCGCGAGTAATCGCTCATCGCCTGCGATAACCCAACCAACTTGCAGCGCATCTCGCTCCACGTTCTCAGCACTAAAAACGGTCAATCCAAGCGGGACATTACCTTGTTGAGAAAGGTCTGAGTGCTGATGATCTTCTAATGTGACTCGGGGAATCAAGGTTCGACCTAACACCCACGGTTCGTCATCACCCTTTAAAATCACTTTACGCAGTAAGCAATCAAACGATGATAAAAGATGTTCCTCGTCTTGTTGCAGCATTGAGCGTTCTACAACTTGATTATGAAGCAACTCAACAGACAGGTGCTGACAGCACTTCCCCAACTTGCGGGAAAGAGAACCTTGCTCCATCAGCCACTCTTTGGTGGTTTCATTAGGAAAATCAAATGTTTCTGTACTTTGCCAATCTACATTCATTAACGAATTAAGATACAGCGATATTGGCTGATTCATACTAGTATTCAATAGGTGACTTTACACGTACAATAAAGCTTCAACTTTCGAACAAAATTAAAGCGTTCTTCGAATTGTAAACGTATTTAGATTTAGACCGCTCATTGTAACAAGACTAATGCGTTTCGAATATCGCGAATAAACTAAAGAAAAGTCACAAATATGCACAAACGTTATGTAGCCCAAATATTTCTTGCGATTACCCTACTCTTTTCAGCATCAAGTTTCGCGGAAGAGGAGTCGGCAGCTAAACTCGCCTACTTCACGCTAGAGCCAGACCTGACCACCAATTTTTACACTAAAGGTAAAAAACTGGGCTACATTCAGGTTCGCCTCGACATCATGGTGGCAAATAGTAGCGACTTGGCCGCTATTGAGCATCACCAACCACTGATTCGCGATGCGGTGATTGAATTGCTTGGCAAACAAAACGAAGAAACCATTAAATCTCTATCTGGCCGTGAAGACTTAAGAAAATCCTTAGTTGAACACCTCAACAAGATTTTGCTTCCAGAGACAGGTAAAACCCTGATTGCTGACTTACTGTTTACCAAATACCTTTATCAGTAATGATGTAAAACGAATCCCAATAAAAAAGCGGCTCATCTGGCCGCTTTTTTTGTCTCTATCGTTTGGCTACTCATTAGAAGATATGAATTAGCTTCTTGCCGAGCTTGGTGCTTTCATCGCATCGATAAAGCCAATAATCACACCAGCGGCTAGACCAGCTAAATGCGCCGTATTGGCGATAGCCATAAATGGCTGCATGTACCCAAGCACCAACCACACCAACATAAAGCCGACAATCTGTCTTGGGATACCTAAACCAAGTTGTGGCGCCTTCGCACCAACCACCCATAAGTAACCAACCAAGGCATACACAACACCAGACAAACCACCGAAGTTCGCCCCTTCAACCCAATACTGCCCAGCACCTGAAAGCGCAGAAGAGACAGCAAAGATCTGAAGTAGCTTGAGGCTGCCAAGTTTCTTCTCAATGTCTCCACCTAGCTGCCACCACCACAAAATATTAAATGCGATGTGCATAACAGAGAAATGTAGAACGGCATGACTCAACCAACGCCACAGCTGCCATTGCTGTCCATCCACCGCTGGGAAATGTAGGGCATTGAAAATAGCTTGGCCAAAACCGATCTGTTGCAGCGCAAAAATCACCACACACACCAACATCAGGCTTAGTGTCACTGGGCCTGCTTTGGCTTTGATCATGCCCATGAAGCTTGGCGTGTGGTAATGGAAGTTGCTCTTTCTGGTCTCTGCCATGTCCCAAGATGCAGTTTGATAGCGCTTATGATTGGGCTCAGCCAGAAAACGATTCAGCTCAGCTTCGGTTTCAACCTGAAATTGGCCATCAAGAAGCCAAAGAGCAAAACGCCCTTCTCCCTCTGGAGACATCTGAATAGGGATCTGACGAGAGGCCATATAATCAATAAATGCTTGAGCAAGACGTGGATTGTCTAACACCATCAATCTAATCATTGTTACTTCCTATTCATTCTATGAGGGATGCTTGAGGCGGTTCAGGTGATGAAAGTCATTAACCTGCGATCACTGGAAGTTCAGCACGATGCCAAGCTTCGAAACCACCATCAACACTATATACCTCTTCAAAGCCTTGGTTCACTAAATATTGTGCCGCACCTTGGCTACTGATGCCGTGGTAGCACATCACTAAGATAGGTTGTTCGAACTCAACCTCATCCATGAATGACACCATCGTATCGTTAGTCAGGTGGTAGGCTGTTTTTGGGTGGGCAACCGCAAAAGACTGCGGGTCACGTATATCGACAAGTCGAGCTTCGCCTTGTTCGATGAGGGCTTGAGCGCCTTTAACATCGATATGTTTAAACTGGTCCATGACTTTCTCTTTTTATACTGATTTACTTTGCTGCCATTGTAACCTATCCCAAGGCTAACATTCACATCCACTTAATAAGGTTATCCACCAGCGATCACTTTTACACCATTTGTGGATAAATCTGTGAATTGCGTGAATAAAGTGTCTTTTCAAAAATAGATCCACAACATGTAGTAATGATCCTGATCTAACTGTGGGTTAACTGAAACATATCCCCACTCGAAAAACCCCGTCAAAGCCTTACTACACACTGCTTTTAGATAGCTGACGAATAAACTTCTCACAGAGTTATCCACAAAATCATTTTGCAAATTTCGATCGCAAAAGTTGAGAAATCGATCCAAAACAAAAAGGCCGAGATCTCTCGATCTCGGCCTTTTCAAAATTCAGCTATTTGTTAGCTCTACTAGAAAGTAGAAGCTAATAGAAACTAGATGCTATTA
This sequence comes from Vibrio sp. 10N.247.310.23, assembly GCF_041467155.1. Classification (NCBI taxonomy): domain Bacteria; kingdom Pseudomonadati; phylum Pseudomonadota; class Gammaproteobacteria; order Vibrionales; family Vibrionaceae; genus Vibrio; species Vibrio sp. 10N.247.310.23. The sequence goes on from NZ_JBFSTZ010000032.1 coordinate 18,738, forward strand.
GAAATCACCAACGGCTTGTTTCAACTTCTTCATCGCATTCTTTTCTAACTGGCGAACACGCTCAGCTGATATACTGTAGGTATCCGCTAAGTCTTGCAGGGTTGCCTTGTTGTCGTCTAACCAACGAGAGCGAACAATGTGTTGGCTACGCTCGTCTAAGCTTGCTAGTGCTAGCCCTAGGCGATTATTGGTGTGTGACTCCCAGTTAGCCGCTTCAACCGTCTCAGCAACGTCTGACGCCTTGTCTTCTAGGTAGTAAACTGGAGCAGTGTAAGCAGAACCGCCATCGTCATCGTCCATAGGCGCTTCAAACGTCGCATCTTGTGCTGCTAAGCGAGATTCCATCTCACGAACTTCTGAAGGCTCAACACCCAGTTCACGAGCAACCGTCTCAACTTCACCGTTATTGAACCAACCCAAACGCTTTTTAGACTTACGAAGGTTAAAGAACAGTTTACGCTGTGCCTTAGTGGTCGCAATTTTAACGATACGCCAGTTACGTAGAACGTATTCATGGATTTCAGCTTTGATCCAGTGAACAGCAAACGAGACGAGACGAACACCAACTTCTGGATTGAAGCGCTTAACAGCCTTCATCAAGCCGATGTTACCTTCTTGGACGAGATCAGCCATTGGTAGCCCGTAGCCAGAGTAGCCTCTTGCAACGTGCACCACGAATCTTAGGTGGGAAAGGATCAAGCCTTTCGCAGCGTCGATCTCACCTTTGTAATGTAATCGCTCTGCAAGTCCACGTTCCTCTTCAGGAGTCAGCATAGGGTAGCTGTTCGCTGAGCGGATATAGCTATCTAAACTATCTTGTGTGACTAAAGCCATTTGATACGCTTGGTTTGCCATTCGGTTCCTCATCAATCTCTGATCTGGAGTAATACATCTATTAAAACCCTACAATCTTGAACCTAAAATGAACAGGTTTCAAGGAGGGGGAAGTAATTATGCATAATCAATTCGTCTATACAAGGCAAAAACTGGTTAAGAAGTGCCTATTTTTCGTCTAAATATGACTCTATTCACCTAAACTGGTTCAATTTCTTTTAGGTGACGCTGTGCAGAAAGCTTTGCAGCCACACTACCAAGCAGAGTTCCGACGATCAAAAGCAGTAAAGATTCATCCCAACTCAGGCCAATTAAACGGAAGTGGCTGTCGTATAGCTGAGCCAAGTCATCCACCGCGCTGTTCAGCAATACGGTAATCAATGCCGTCATTACCCAAGCGCTAATCGAACCTAAAACGCCAAACCACATCCCAGCATAAAGGTATGGTCGAAGAATGTAGCTGTCGGTCGCACCAATCAGCTTCATGGTTTGAATCTCTTCTTTATGCGCCAACACATTAAATCGTAGTGTATTGCCGATAATCAGAAATACCGCGCCCAGCATCAATACCGTTAAGGTAATCACGATGACAGCCGCTAATGCTTTGATCGCATCTAATCGCGCTAACCAATCTTCGTCTAGGCGAACATCGGTCACTAATTCTTGTTGTTTAACTGTGCCTGCCAGCTCTTTAATTAAGGTATCGCTGTGCACGCTTGGCGTAATCACCAGCACACCTGGCAGTGAATAATCGTCGAGAATGGTTAGGGCGTCTTCAAAACCAGAATACTGGCTGAGGTCTGCAAGCCCTTGCTGCGGAGAAATGTACACCACGAGCTCAACTTGATCCCAACTTTCGATTTCATCCTTAAGCACCATTACTCGTGGCTCAGGAATACCATCCTCTACATAAGCACTTATTTGTGACGGGCTAGTGACATCTTGCGCCACTTCCCCTACATTTTTACCTAATAGGTACAAACAAGCTGGCATCGCCAACGCCATAGAGATCACCGCAAGGGTCAGTAAGTTGCCTAACGGGCGCTGCCACATTTGCGAGAACGATGACTTGGCTTGTTTCCAGTGAACAACAAAGAAGCCGTCGCTTGAAGCGCGGTTTGCTGCTCGATTAGATTGAGGTTTTTTGATGCGCTTATTCGCGGCCATAGTCTTCAACCTCACTCAAAAATCCTTGGTTTAATTCAAGATGGCGGTACTGAGGGCGAGTGTTCACTAACCCGATATCATGCGTCGCTAGGATGATCGTCACACCTGCGCGGTTGAATTCTTCAAATAATCGCAACACACGGTTAGATAATTCAGGGTCTAGATTACCGGTAGGCTCATCGGCTAAAAGCAGAGTTGGACGGTTAACCACGGCGCGAGCAATACCCACGCGTTGTTGTTCACCACCAGAAAGTTGGCTTGGCAAACAACGGGCTTTATCTAATAAACCGGTTTTATCCAACGCAGCACTGACTCGGCGTTTTATTTCGTTTTCAGAAATAGATTCAATACGCATAGGCAGAGCGACGTTATCGAAAATCGAACGGTCCATCAGCAGGCGATGGTCTTGAAAAACAATCCCAATATTACGGCGTAAGAAAGGAATGTCTTTGGCTGGGATACGAGTGATATCGTGATCGTTGAACCAGACACGTCCATCAGTTGGACGCTCGATGGCGCAGATCAACTTCAGCAAGGTACTTTTACCAGCGCCAGAGTGCCCACCCAAAAAAGCCATCTCTCCACGTTTAAGGTGAAAGTCCACTTTTTGGAGCGCTTGTCGTCCGCCTCGGTAGGCTTTGCTCACTTGCTGAAATTTGATCACCGAAAATTCCTCTTACGATCACTCATATCAAATTTAAAACGGTAGCAGGTTAAGGATAAACCACTTTGCTACTCGCGTTACTCTTCGCGGCTAAATAGTGCTTCAATAAAGTCTTTAGACTCAAATGGACGCAGGTCATCAATGCCTTCACCCACACCAATGTAGCGGATTGGAATCTGGAACTGGTCAGCAATTGAGAAAATCACGCCGCCTTTCGCCGTACCATCTAGCTTAGTGAGCGTAATACCCGTTACTGGTGCCACGTCACTGAACAGCTTCGCTTGGCTGATAGCATTCTGACCGGTACCTGCATCTAGCGTTAACATGATTTCGTGCGGTGCAGAGTCATCAATCTTCTTCATTACACGAACAATCTTACGCAGCTCTTCCATCAAGTTGCTCTTGTTCTGCAAACGACCGGCTGTATCAGCAATCACAACATCAACACCACGAGCCTTCGCTGCTTCAATCGCATCGTAGATAACAGACGCACTGTCCGCACCAGTGTGTTGAGCGATAACTGGCACATCGTTACGCTGACCCCAAACCTGAAGCTGTTCAACGGCTGCAGCACGGAAGGTATCACCCGCTGCTAGCATCACTTTCTTGCCTTCATTTTGGAATTGTTTCGCCAGCTTACCGATCGTAGTTGTCTTACCTACACCGTTCACACCCACCATTAAGATAACGTAAGGTGTTTTAGTGGTATCAACAACCAGTGGCTGTTCCACTTGGCTTAAGATGTCTGCCATCTCTTCTTTGAGCAGACCATAAAGCGCTTCACCGTCTTTTAGGTCATTGCGAGATGCTTTTTCTGTCAGGTTTTCAATGATCTTAACCGTGGTATTCATACCCACGTCAGCAATCAGAAGTTGCTCTTCTAGCTCTTCAAACAGGTCTTCATCGATTTGCTTGCCTTTGAACAGACCAAAGAAACCAGCACCGATGTTTGCTTTAGTGCGGCTTAGGCTGCGCTTAAGACGAGCAAAGAAGCTTTCTGTCGGCTTCTCTTGTACTTCTTCAACCTTAGCTTGAGGAACTGCCACTTCTTCCTGTTCTGCTTCTGCTTCTGCTTCTGCTTCTGCTTCTGCTTCTGCTTCTGCTTCTGCTGCGACAGGTTGCTGCTCTTGTTGAGCTTCTTCAAGCGCTTGCTCAGATTCAGTTGGCTTAACTTGTTCAGCTTCAGGCGCGACCTGTTCAGCCTCAACTTGTGATTCAACTTCAGTTTGATCTTCAACGCTTTCTACGTTCGCTTCATTCTGAGTTTTTGGGCTTTGTTCTTCTTCACCAAAACCAAGCCACGATAATAATCCGCGCTTCTTTTTTTCCGTCATCAGAGGAGTTTCCTAGATCTACTAATTAGCTGTATTGACTTAATACACGTCGACTCTTTGCTATTGTTATACAATACAAGCTTGTACAAACGAATAGTAAAGAAAAATGACAAAGCAGTGATAAGTTTGCTTTTAGCTTGATACACTTTGTCATTGCAAATTTATTTAATACACGAACCCACTTAAATTGGGCTCGGTATAGTATCACTTTATTAGCGGTCAAAAAATCTATGGTAAGACGTCGCCAGCAAAACACATCACAAAAAAAGCCATCCGGAGGCTTTGTTCGAATTATTAGTGGCTCATGGAGAGGTAGAAAGCTGCCTGTTCATGATTTAGAAGGATTACGCCCAACCATTGACCGAGTAAAAGAAACACTCTTTAACTGGGTGGCTCAAGATATCCCACATTCAACTTGCTTGGATGTATTTGCCGGTTCTGGCGGTCTAGGTTTTGAAGCAGCTTCTCGCCAAGCCAAAATGGTGACACTGCTCGAAATGAATCAAAAGGCGGCTAAACAGCTTTCTGATAACGCGAAAGAGCTCAAGGCAGACAACATTAATGTCGTGAATACTGATGCTATCTCTTTCCTTAAGAAACCGGGCACGCCTTACGATATGGTTTTCCTTGATCCACCATTTCGTCAAGGCTTACTGGCAGAAACAGTACAACTGCTTGAGAGTAACGGTTGGCTTGCAGACAATGCCATCATTTACGTCGAGACAGAGAAAGAACTGAAACTCGAAGCTATGCCAGAGAACTGGGAATTGCATCGCGACAAGACCACCGGACAGTCAAGCTACCGACTGTTCAATCGAATCACTGAAGAATAGGAGTTATTGAATGAAGTTCTTGCTTCCACTAGCAAAAGCAGCCATCGCCTTTGTTTGGTTTATCTTAATCGTAAATATTTTCTACCCGTTTCCGGGTAATGCTGCGATTGCGCTTTATATCATGACCGCATTCTTGTTCTTCATGCACGGCCTGCAGATGCTGATTTTCATCGGTGCATTCGGCGATAAGATCGAGATGTCACGTTGGGAGAAATGGTCAATATTGATTTTCGGAGTCTTTGCCCTACTCGATATCCGTCGTAAGCACATGATGTAATCGAAATAAAAACCGAAGAAACAGATACAAAAACGCCGCTCAGTAGAGCGGCGTTTTTTTATTGAGTAATGGTAGCAACACTAGCCCATGTAGCCCTTCACGCCATCCAAGAACATTTGAGTCGATAGCATCACAAGTAACAAGCCCATCAAGCGCTCGATGGCTTTAAGCCCTCTCTCACCTAGTACTCGTAGGAAGAAGCCATTAAACATCAGAATGAAGAAGGTAGCGCCCCAAGCCAGCATCACAGCCGCTGAAAGCTCTAACATGTTGTCTGGATGCTGGGTCGACAGCAGAATCAGTGCAGCAATCACTGACGGACCTGCAATCATAGGAATCGCCATCGGCACAATAAACGGCTCTTCACCCGCCGCAAGGCCAGTAATGCTGCCTGCGCTTGGGAAAATCATCTTAATCGCGATAATAAACAGAATAATACCGCCAGAGATACTCAAGGTTTCAGGCTGCACGTGCAGGAAGTTCATGATGCTTTGACCCGCAAATAAGAACAGCAGCAAGATAACCAGTGCGAACATCAGCTCACGAATCAGAACAATACGGCGACGCTTCGGGTCAATATGCTTAAGGATAGAGAGCACGATTGGCAAGTTGCCAAGCGGGTCCATGATAAGAAACAGCATGGTTGCTGCAGATAAGATTTCCATAAGTTTGTCTCGAAAAGCGTAAGTGCGCGGAGTATAGCAGCCTCAACATTGATTTTCGAACGCAGTGATAAGCGGGTTAACTGATGCTTTTAAAAGGGGATGTTATAAGAAGGCAAATTAGCGAAAGCAGATTGAAAGGTAATGAAAAGAGTGGAGCCGAAACATGCACCCACTCTTTATTCACGAATAAAACAAGCCACTAAGAATTAGTGATTACACACACGTTCGCGGTTAGTGCAAAGCTTATCATCGACAACGACAACCTTTTCCATCTTCAAGAAAAACTTCAACAGGCTATCTAAATCCAGACCATTGAGCTTACAAGTATGGAAGCGAGCTTCTTCGCCATAGGTTTGAGCAAGCGCTAATGTTAGCTCTTCGCGAGTCAGTGGCTTTTCACTAAGCAGGTTTAAAACGTTGTGTGCGTGAATTTCAGTCGTCATAACTCAATCTCATGTTTAATGAATTACACGTAGAGTACCGAGTTTTAGCAACGCCGTTTTGATGTAGCTCAGGCTTGAGAGAGCTCTACCCTAAATAGTAATCGATGCGACGATGAATGCGTGTGCGAGAAAGTAACTGCCCGTTACCCAAAAGTAAGCGCCCTTGATTGGGCTGCGGTAACTGTTTAGCGCATAAGCTAAGGCCGAAAGGAGCAGCACGCTACAGCCAGCAAAACCGACCGCGTGTGATAACTGAGGATCCAGCAGCCAAACCTCACCAGAAGCCCATGCTAACTGAATAAGCACAATGCCCATGATGACCACGGGAAAAACGAGTTTGTCTAAGCGTGGCAACAGTAAAAAGAAAGCAACAACGCAAGCTGCCAATAACAGCGCGAACAACCACCAAACCATTTCACCTGATAGCTGTAACCAAAAAGCTTTGCTGTAACAGAGTTGAGCCAATAAGAAGCAGACAAAATGCAGAGGGCGTTTTTGAGTGAGAGTATGAAGCACATCTGCGATCGCAGAGATAGCCAACCCCGCAACTATCCAATAGGTAAAGTCAGCCACAACCGACTGAGTTAAAGCAATTGTCGCTAATAATACAAAGGTAAATACCTTATACGATAAGGCCTGACCGATATGTCCATGTTTCGTTCCTGCTATTGCTCCGATACCAGATAAGGAAACCGCTAACCAACTCCACATACCACTTGCCCTATTGCTTTAAATCGTCGCCAGTCTAGGCACACGAGTGTTGATGTAAAGCCTCAGCCCCTCAAAATTGGATCTTGATTACGCTTCCACTAAAAAGAGTCTCTTTAGATTGAAGTCGTAACAATTACCACCATGACAATGGCCATTCGTTTAAAACTAGAACGAATCATCATAAAACCCATTCAAACTGGCATTAGAGTCGCCATACTTGAATTTTGGCCAATTCTAACCTATCGACCCCACCAAAACCGGCCTAATTCCGTAAAATACCACACTTAAAAAATTAAAATAACCACATTTAAAGTAAATAATAACAATAACTTAAATAAACAAACTCAAGATTAATAGGAAAATAAAAACGCCAACCAAGCCTAGACTTGTAAAGTAGCCAGTTTTCTTTTTTAACGCCCAGTTTTGTCAGGTCATTTCAAGCCTCCGGTAAAAATCGCCACAAAAACCAAGCCGAAAACTTAAAAAACCAACCAAAACCAACCTAGCCACCACCAACCTCTATTAATACAGTTTAACAACCTTTAACAATATAAATTACACAAAACAACCATTACAAAACAACAAGTTAAATCAAATTAGAACAAACATAAATCACAACGAACAAATTAAGAACACACCATAAAACACAGTTAAACACTGCCAAACAAGCCAAAAACTCATAGTTTTCTACTACTTTTAAAGCTTTCGAAAGTAATTCTTGATCTAAGGCCATAAGTAGTGCTATTCTTTAAAACATAGCGAGAGACAACCAAATTTAGGAGTAGTGTTATGATTTCATCTTCGCAAAGACAAGGACTTGTAATGATCGCGGTAGTTGTAGGTCTAATGACACTACCGATGATGTACTAAGCAAGTTACAGATAAAAAAAGGGACGCCATGAGCGTCCCTTTTTTTGTTCAATTTTTTCACTTCGAAAACAGATGCAGTGTTAGCACATCCCAGTTCGCATAATAGAAACCTGCGGCAGCTAAAGTCATTGCCATCATCAGTAAGATCGCAACTCGCCAGATAAAACGACCACTACGTGGAGTCAGCTCCTTCTCACAGTCGTTACACATCATGATGAACTTATGTTGGTCTTCCAACTTAGCCTCATGTTCATTGACTACCTTATTACGACACGTTGCGATATAGCGCAGCTTGCTCACCATATCGTGCGGTAGCCTTTCTTCACAGCTTGTTACAAGCTCATGCAATCCTTCGCCTTCGGCATGATATTGAAGCCTCAATAATTTCTCTATATTGCGAGTTCTTGTCACCACTTTTTCAATATCGGTCATCTTAGCCCTCCCACTCCACACTATAATTCTAGTCGAGCATTTCCCTATTCTTATACAAAATCACTGTTATTTACGAGAGAAAGAGACAATAAATAACAATGCTTTATCCCAAACTGACCATTAAATGTGATGTCTGCCGAAAAATAATCAGCTTGGCTTACAACAGTTCACGAATAACGGCTTTAAACACATATCCCTATTGCCTGAAAGACTAGAATAACCATCACGACTACATGGAGGTTATATGCCTAATTCACTCTTTTTTGCCATCTTTGCTCTCGCTGCTCTAGCGGCTTGGGTATTTATTGGTTTCTATCGAAAACACTCGCAAGGTGAAAATGCGCCAGAGAAGAAAGTGAATGTCACGGTGTTAGACAAACAATCGATCGACCTTCCTGACGCAGAACCGGGCCAAGAAGATCAAGAGTACTGGATTTACGTTCAACGTGGTGTGGTTGGTCCGAAGCGAGAATTCCAAGTCGGCATCCACTATTTCCACGCCCTTAACCCTGGCGACAAAGGAACCTTAACCTACCAAGGCGATAAGTTCTTACACTTTGCGTTGAAGCGCTAAACGTCAGCCGCTTCAACTGTCGTCCCTAAGCAATCCATCAGAAAGCCTTAGCAATCACCGCTAAGGCAATAACCAACGCGTTTTCTCTGACTTAGACACCAACCAGCTCATCCATAATGCGCCAGCTCCGCTGATCACAATCCATAATGGAATAACCCATGCCGGATGTCCTTGGTACCAACCAAACTCTTTCATCGGCCACAAGAAAATCGGGTGCAGCAGGTAAATACCTAAGCTGTGCTTACTGATAAAGCCAACCACTTGGTTACTCTTCTCAGACAGGCCTTCACCATAGTAACGGCATACCATGAACACCATGCTCGCGGCTAATACGGTATTCAACGTTTTGTAAGATAGCCAGCGCCCTACCGTGTACTCTTCTGCTACCAAGCTTGCATCAACCACCATGTAAACCGTGGTTAGTAACGCTAGCCCACCCAGTAACACACTCACGCCAACGGTCATCTTGTTAAGTGGCACAATCTTATACAGCAAGTAACCCAATGGTAAGTAACCGGTGTACAACCACAATTCGTGACTCCAAGGGCCATCGATTTTCAGTAAGAACAGCAATGTTGTGAACAACCATACCGCCGTAAAGGCATAGACCGATCTATCACCGTACTTTCTAACCATGATCTGCAAGAACGGAATCACAAAATAGAGTGGGATGAAGTAATAGAAGAAACCAAGGTGGTAATAGGTGTAATGATGGTAGCTATTAAGCAACACGTCCCAACTGACGTCGGCATCAAAGCCCATTGCCGACCAGCCCGACAGATAGGTATAGAAAAGCGACCAGACAATGAAAGGTATCAGTACCTTGCCCAAACGACGCTTGAGGTAGTATTTGGCGTCAAACGGGCGCTGATCACTGAGCATCAGTGCGCCAGTAATCAAAATGAACACAGGTACTGCCCAGCGGCTGAAACCGTTTACCGTAATGGCAGTAAGCCATTCACCGAAAGGAATAGTGCCCAACTCATTGCGATAAGGCGCCAAAACATGAATCGCGATAACCGCTACGGCCGCGACACATCGTGCTAAATCAAAAAAGAGAATTCGCTGCTTCATGTAAATGCCTGATTAATATTCAATCATTCTACTATAGCAATAAAAAAGCTGACCGGAATAAATACCAAGTCAGCTTAGTGTTAAAGGAGATACTTATCGCGAATTTAGCTCATACGACTCTAGCTTCTGCGACTTGAGCTCTCACAAATGAGGCTCATGTGGCTGAAGCTTATGCCGCTGAAATTTGCGGCACTTTCGGTAAACGCAGAGAGATCACCGTCGTTATCGCCAAGAATGCGAAGGAAACCCACAGACACGCAGACAAACCTGCCATTTGGAATACCAAGCCCGACAATATCGTGCCAATCAAACGGCCCATCGCGTTTGCCATGTAGTAGAAACCGACATCAAGAGAAACGCCATCGCCTTTCGCATAACTCACAATCAAATATGAGTGAAGTGATGAGTTCACCGCAAAGATGACACCAAACACCATCAAGCCACCGATAATAACTAACTCGGGTTGCCAGCCAATCTGTACCGCATAAGCGATAGCAGCGGTCACTATAGCCAGCGCACCAGCCCATAACAGCGCGGCATGGCCATCTGGCACCTTACCTTGAGCTTTACCAGTAATCTTCGGCGCTATGCCCTGTACAAAGCCATAAGCGATAGTCCAAGCAGCTAAGAAACCGCCAACCCATGAGTGATCCCAACCAAACACACTGCCTAGGTAAATCGGCAAAGCAATCACAAACCACACATCACGAGCGCCAAACAGGAACATACGTGCTGCGGATAGGATGTTGATGGATTCAGACTTAGAGAAGATCTGTTTGAACTTAGGCTTGGTTTTCGCTTTGCCCATGTCCGCTTCTAAGCTCAACACACTGCCAACGAAGACCAATGCCAACACGGCTGCCATCGCGAGCACGGCGTATTGGAAGCCAATCGTTGAAAGCAGTAAACCACCAATAAAGAAGCCTGCCCCTTTAAGCGCATTCTTAGATCCGGTCAGAATCGCAATCCACTTATAAAGCGCGCCTTGTTGTTCATCAGGAACCAGAGTCTTAATTGAGCTCTTGGCACTCATCTTATTGAGGTCTTTAGCGATACCAGACAAGGCTTGCGCCGCCATGACCCAAGGAATGGTCAGCATTGCCGTTGGCACCGCGAGCATACCCAAGGCGACGACTTGCATGCCTAACCCAATGTTCATGGTCTTATTGAGGCCAAGACGCGCCCCTAACCAGCCACCGATTAGGTTAGTCACCACACCAAAGAATTCATAGAAAAGGAACAGTGAGGCGATTTCTAACGAACTGTAGCCAAGGTCGTAAAAATACAGAACCACCAACATGCGAAGTGCACCATCAGTAATGGTGAAGTTCCAGTAGTTAAAAGTCACCAACATGTATTGGCGAACGCTCTTACTTAGATTTGAAAACATAACGCTATCTCTGCAATCTAAACAAAAAGAGCTTTTGGATCATGATAAGTTCAACACTCCAGATACCAAAAGCTCCCTGTCTAACACTGATGACTATTAGCTATTCGCTACGCCATTAATGTATTCAACCTGGATAGGTTTAGTGAAGGCACCTGGACGCAGTGCCTGCACCTCTTGAACAATCTTGCTCATGTCCCAGCTCTTCTCTAACAGCAGGTGTGCAGACAGCAAGCCAGTACGGCCAGAACCGCCCATACAGTGCATTGCTACCTTGCCGCCGTTATCAACCACTTGATGCAACGCAGGGCTAGCCGCTTGCCATTTCGCAGCAAAATCAGCACCCGGTGCACAGTCGTCTTCAATTTCGATCTGGAACCATTGCATGCCTAGCGCACGTGTTTTTTCGCCAAGTGCCGCCACGTCTTTGCTTGCAAGCTCATGGTCATCAAGTGCTGTCACGATAGCTTCAACGCCTTGCTCTTTTAGCTGAGCCAGTGATGCATCAAGCGTTGCTTCTTTTGTGCCTGGGCACGGAGTAAGCACTAACGCACCAGTGTCTAAATCTAGTTGCCATGTTGGGTGTATCATTATATCTTCTCCAGATTCTTATTAAGCAAGGCCAACGGTACGAACAAGCTCAGCGGTACGTGTTGCGTAACCCATCTCATTGTCGTACCAAGCGTAGATCTTAACCATGCGCTTACCTACCAACATCGTTGATAGTGCATCCACGATTGTGGAGCGTTGATCGCCTTTGTAATCGATAGAAACCAGTGGACGCTCTTCAAAGCCAAGGATACCTTTCAGTTCGTTCTCAGACGCTTCTTTCAGCATCGCGTTAACTTCTTCTACCGTGGTGTCTTGCTTCACTTCGAAGATGATGTCTGTCAGAGAAGCATTCGCTAGTGGTACACGAACTGCGTGGCCGTTGATGCGGTTTTCAAGCTCTGGGAAGATCTCAACAATCGCCTTAGCGCTACCCGTTGTTGTTGGGATAAGGCTCATGCCACATGCACGTGCACGGCGTAAGTCTTTATGGGGCGCATCAAGAATAGTTTGCGTGTTAGTTAGATCGTGAATAGTGGTGAACGCTGCGTTCTCGATACCAAGCTTCTCGTTGATCACCTTAACCACTGGCGCGATACAGTTGGTTGTACAAGACGCTGCCGTTACGATTTTGTGTACCGCAGGGTCGAAGATATTGTCATTCACACCAACAACGATGTTTGCGATGCCTTCTTCTTTCACTGGCGCCGATACCACAACACGTTTCACGCCCTGCTCTAGGTATTTGTTTAGGAAAGAGGTCTTACGGTGAACACCTGTCGCTTCGATAACCACATCACAACCAGACCAGTCGATCGCATCGATGTCGCGCTCTTGTGTGGTCTTGATGCGCTGGCCATTAATGATCATCTCATCGCCTTCTGCAGTTACTTCGTGGTGAAAGCGACCTTGAACTGAATCAAATTCTAGAAGGTGGGCCAGTGTTGTTGTGTCGCCAGCAACATCGTTAATTTGAACAAATTCTAGCTCATCCCAATCGAATGCTGCGCGAAGTGCTAGACGGCCGATACGACCAAAACCATTAATACCTACTTTGACTGTCATTTTCTGTTCTCTCAGTTAATTGCCTTCATATTTGAAGCCGCAGCGTTGTTGACTACGTTCACTTACCGGAGCGCCGGCCGCCCTAATTACATAGAGCCACTATGCTCATAGGGATAAGTTCACTTGTCGCCTAGCTGCAACTCCAACTATTTCGGCATTAAGTTTTAATGTATTTAAACGCAACATACTGGGCGTGAGTTCATCGACTCTAAGCGCTCAATATCTTGCTGGTATTCAGTTTTCAAACAGTTCGATGCAATAAGGTCGTCAATTAACTTTAGCATCCAACCTGGTAAATCTTGTGACAGGCGGTAAAACACCCACTGCCCCTGGCGAACATCAGTCAAAACACCGTTTGAACGCAGCTGCGCAAGATGGCGTGAAACCTTTGGCTGACTTTCTTGCAATGCCTGAGTCAACTCACCAACCGATAAGCACTCATTGCGAACTATCAACATTAAGCAACGCACTCGCGTTTCATCGGACAGTAATTTAAAAAATTGGTGAGGAAGCATAAAAACATACTCATATATGGATATGCACATATCTTAGATATAAAAAAACGCACGTCAAGGCGTGCGTTTCAATTGTCATAAAAGTTTAACGAAGAAATATCAGAGCTTGTTGGTCACGGTATGGCTCCAACGGCGCGCTTCAGTAAGCTCCGTTTTAACCTGATCCACGCTTAATCCTAAATCGGCGCAGTGCTCATCAATCTGTTGCCAATCGGCATGCTCAAAGCTCTCTTCAAGTGCGAGCAAGGTACCATATGGCCCTTCTCTACGTAATAGAGCAACCTTGATACTTTTACACAGCGGCAACTGCTCGACTAAGTTATCTAACGACAAGTCCAACAGAGCATCCAACAAGGAGAATAAGCCAATCATAAAGGCCTGTTCTCTATACCCTTCAAATGCCTGATAGCGAGACATACGCTGACAAAACTGAGCACGCTGTAGAGACAATCCATACAGCTCTTTAGGCTTTTTATCGGACACATAAGAGGCGACGGCTAACGAGACAAACATTTTCAGTTTCTCTTGACCTAGATATACCAAAGCCTGACGAAAAGAAGAGATGGTAACTTCAAGGCGCGGCGACATAGTATTCACAAAACGCAGCAGCTTATATGAGAGCGCCACATCTTTCGCGACAATGCTCTCCACCCGTTGAAAGTCCACATCGGGCTTACACACTTCTTGAAACAGCTCCATAGCAATCACTTGCTCAGGGCTAATGTATTTACTCTTGATGATTTCCGGTTTATTGAAAAAGTAACCTTGGAAAAACTTAAAGCCAGCCTCTTTGGCTTGCTGGAATTCTTGTTCGGTCTCAACGCGCTCCGCCAAAAAGCTAAACTTTTTCCCTTGATGCGCCCTAACCAAATCACACGCTTCATCCAAACCCATCTGCATAATATCGAGCTTTACGATATGCGTGTATTTAAGGAAACGTTCCCATTCTGGGGTCGAAGTAAAATCATCTAGGGCAATCATGTAACCCGCTTGGTAAAGGTCTTTAACCGCTTCCAACAATTCATCTGTTGGTTTACAGGTTTCCAGAATCTCTACCACCACCTTATCTTTCGGCAAACTTAAGGGCAGTCGACGAATCAAACTTTGATAAGGGAAGTTGATAAAGCAGCGTGAAGATGGAATAGAAGGGTTAAGACCAACAGACAAGAAGTTCTCAACAATCAGACGATACGTTGCTCGATTAGACTCAATATGCGCTGGGTACGCATTCTTTTCTCCATCGCGAAATAACAACTCATAGCCGAGTGTATTCCTCTTGCGATTTAAGATAGGTTGTCGAGCAACGTATGTAGCGGTCATTTCTTGATAACTCTGATTGGTTTAACTATAACTCAGTCGCTTAATCTAAGCTTTCGCGGCAGCTAGCAAAGCACCGCAGCCCATGAACATACCACCAAATATTTTATTTATCTTACCCATTATGCGATCAGAGCGAATAAAACGTCCCATTTGTGACGCTAATGAGGTGTAACCCAACATAACAACGCTATCAATGAATACTGTCGTCACACCTAGCACTAATAACTGAGGTGCTTGAGGTTGTGTAGGGTCAATAAACTGAGGAAACAAAGCCACCAAAAACACGATTGATTTCGGGTTAGTTAGGTTGATAAGCACAGCGTTTCTCAGCAGTTTGCCACTCGACAGAGTAGAGCTTTCTTCAGATGCTACTAGGCTCGAGCTATCACGCCACTTTTGAATACCTAACCAAAGTAAGTACACCACGCCGACCCACTTAATGATGGTGAACGCCAACGCAGACTTAGCAACGAGTGCACCGATACCCGCGCCCACCAGCATAATGTGAAACGCAAGACCAAGCTGTAAGCCAACAATTGATGCGAGTGACTTTTTAGTGCCATAGCTAAGCCCATTACTGATTGAGTTAACGGTACCCGAGCCCGGAGCCAAGCTAAACAAAATCGCTGTGACAACATAAGCAAGCCAAACATGAGTATCCATTTGCATTTCCTTACTAGTTCTTTAATCTAACAACATTAGTAGCAATAAAGCTCTCACACGCATCAGTTCAGGTAATTTCCCATGGAAAACCACAGCGAAGCCACCTTCCCTTACACTCAAGAACCTCAGTTCGATCATGCGATTAAACACCCGATCAACGCTCTTTGGCAACAAAGAAAAGAGGGGTTTTTAACATCGTCTGGTAAAAAGAAACTGTACTGGTGCAGCCTCACCTCAGAAAAGCACAGCAAAGCTATTGTGATTTCAAATGGCCGTATCGAATGCTGCCAAAAATACCAAGAAATCTTTTATGATTTTTATCAACAAGGCTATGACGTTTATTCATTTGACCACCAAGGTCAAGGCCAGTCTGAACGTATGGTAACAGACTCTGACATTGGTCACATTCATGAGTTTGATGATTATGAATCTGACATGTCTGACGTCATTGCCAGTTTTGATCTCAGTAAGTATTCCAATCGCTACCTGCTCGCACACTCAATGGGCAGCACCATAGCCACTCGCTACCTACAAACCCATCCAGACCACCCGTTTGATAAGGTGACTCTGTGCGCTCCGATGTTTGGTATCAATACCGAGTGGTACCTGAAACCTATCGCGATGATCGTTGGACAAGTGCTTACCGCTTTTTATGCCAAGCCAACTTACGCGCCGGGCCAGCAAGCATATTATTCGAAGCCTTTTGAAAACAACTTACTGAGCCACAGTAAGGTTCGCTATCAGTGGTTCCGCCGCTTATATGACGAGTCTCCATCTTTGCAGGTGGGTGGACCAAGCACGCGTTGGGTGTGGCAAGGGTTAATGGCCGCCAAGCAAGCAATTCAACAAACTCGTCAAATCAAGATCCCTCTGCTATTGATTCAAGCTGGGGATGAAAAGATTGTCAGTAACAGTGCTCAAGTAAAGTTCATCTCTAAGCTGAAGAAAACCAACTCTGATTGTCAGTTTAAGTTGATTGAGGGTTCTAGGCATGAGGTGTTGTTTGAGCAGGATGAATATCGCAATCAAACACTGGATGCGATCAATCAGTTTTTCGCCTAGAGCTAATAGGCTAAGCAACCTACCAAGAAAATAAGCGCTAAAGAGGAAGAGAAGTAAGTGAGCTTTGCCCTCTTTTCTTGCATGAATTTGGCATACAATTTCTACCTAGAGATATTGTAGTTAAAATGATTCTAGCGCTAGCTAGCGTCAATATTGGTTAAGCATTTTGCAATGAGGGTTAAATGAGTATTCCTGCACTAAAAGATTCCGTGAAAATTGTTGCTTCTGATTTAGATGGTACGCTTTTGGCTCCCAACCATCAGCTAAGCGACTTTACCAAGCTAACGCTTAAGAAATTACACGACCAAGGTTATACCTTCATCTTCGCTACGGGTCGTCACCACGTCGATGTGGCGGGTATTCGTCAGATAGCAGGTATTCCGGCGTACATGATCACTTCAAACGGTGCACGCGTGCATGACCAAAACGATCAACTGATGTATAGCCAGAACGTACCTCAGGAACTCGTTCAGCCAGTTATTGATATTGTGCGCCAAGATCCAAACCTCTTTATTCACATGTACCAGAATGAAGATTGGTTACTAGACCGTGAAGATGAAATGTTGGCTAAATTCCACAGTGAGTCTGGCTTTAGCTACAAGCGCTTTGAAGCTGAAAACGCACCAAGCGAAGGCATCGCGAAAGTCTTCTTCACACATCCAGAACAAGACCACGAATATCTCGTCACGTTTGAA
Organism: Vibrio sp. 10N.247.310.23; assembly: GCF_041467155.1. Taxonomy (NCBI): domain Bacteria; kingdom Pseudomonadati; phylum Pseudomonadota; class Gammaproteobacteria; order Vibrionales; family Vibrionaceae; genus Vibrio; species Vibrio sp. 10N.247.310.23. The sequence continues at coordinate 35,872 of NZ_JBFSTZ010000032.1, forward strand.
CAAAAGCTAAGAGATGCTTTTGGCGACAAACTGAACATCGCCTTCTCTACACCTTGGTGTCTGGAAGTGATGGCAGCTGAAGTCTCTAAAGGCCACGCTCTAGACGCTGTTGCAAAATCACTAAACCTGACTCTGGATAACTGTGTTGCCTTTGGTGATGGCATGAACGACGCTGAAATGCTGGCTATGGCGGGTAAAGGTCTAATCATGGGTACATCACATGAGAAAGTGATGAAAGCACTACCTGACAATGAAGTGATTGGCAGTAACGCAGACGATGCCGTTGCTCACTACCTAGAAAAGCATCTGCTCTAATCTCGCTCGTTGAACAGATCTGAATAAATAAAAAGGCAGCCAACTGGCTGCCTTTTTTGAACCTTACGTAAAAAGCTCTCTCTAACGCTATCGAGAACCTAACACTTCTTTGCTTAAGATTGCCTGCCACTCTTGTTCGGTAACCGGCATGATCGATAAGCGATTACCGCGTTTCACCAAGGGCATTTCGGAGAGTTCAGGCATGGCTTTAAGCGTAACCAAAGGAATCAAGCGCTCAGTCACTCGCACAAACTCGACATCCACCATGATCCAGCGTGGGTTATCGGGTGAAGACTTAGGATCGTAGTAATCACTCTCAGGGTCGAACTGAAAGTGGTCTGGGTAGGCTTCTCTGGTTACTTTAGCGATCCCCGCTACGCCAACTTTTTTACATGATGAGTGGTATATCATCACCAGATCGCCAAGCTTGACGTCATCACGCATCATGTTTCGAGCCTGATAGTTGCGTACACCCTCCCAACAAGAGGTTTTTTGTACTCTAAGAGTCTGAATAGAGAAGGTGTCGGGTTCTGTTTTAAATAACCAATATGCCATAATAAATCCAATTAACGGTTGCTCCGAGGAAGATATAACATGAAGGTAATGAAAAACCCAGTGACATGGCTAGTCGCGTTCGCTCTACAAGGCTGTGTTACGGCACCTGATACGCCGCAACAACCTGAACAGCCCCCAGCAAACTTGGATGAGCCACTGAGCATTCAACCGCAAACCTTCATCATGCGTGGTCAGGTGGTGGTTGGCCATGAAAGCCGAACCTTCACTCCTTGCGGTAGCCAACAACAATACTGGTTAGACTTATCTCCAGAGTTAGCGTTAGAAGCACAAGGGCTCTCAACGAGACCTTACCAAGCCTTATATGGCGAGCTGATTGGTCACCTAACCGTGCCGAGCCAAACGGGTTATAACGCAGATTTCACAGCGCGTTTCGTGGTTGACCAAGTGAACATCCTAACCGCAGAGAACCCAGATCGCTGCGTCCAACCGCTGCGCTCAACACGAGTATTTGGTAATGAACCCTTCTGGTCAGCAACCTTCGATAAAGACCAGCTGAAATACACCAAGATGGGCGAACAGCCACAGACCCTCGATATTGAATCAAGCCGCACCACATCGAGCAGCCGTGACTACCAATTAGAAGGTAAAGCTGCACAAGGCAAACTCAACCTTACGAAAGAGAGCTGTAGCGACGGCATGAGCGATTCTATCTATGGATGGCATGCCAAGCTTAACCTCAATGACAGTAACTACAATGGCTGTGCGACGGTCTCTAACCAAGATCCAACGCTGGACTGGAGCGGACTCTACTTCGCTAGCTCAACGCAAAACTCAGGGTTCTCTATCAACCTTGAACTCAACAATGACCACAGTGCTATCACGACTTATTCATACAGCAATGGAGACCCTTCTATTGTTGAACAAGGCTTCTGGCAGCAACTGAACCAAAATCAGGTACAAGTGGTTATGACTCGCCACCAGCAACAATATTTGATCTCCGAGCGCATCTTCACACTCGAGAATGGCAAGCTAATCGCTGAAAAAGAGAAAGTGGGCAACGTGGTGTATCCGATTGCCAATGGCGGTCTGGTGCTATTCGAAGCTAAGAGTGCGCAAGCACAAGTAAACACCACCACTAACGTTGATCTAACCGCAAAGCAGGTGAACTCCAGCGATCAACTTGATCCAAAAGTCGACCAAGCGATCCGCGAATACTTTAAGATCAACAACAGCTCACCTGACGACACTAAATACCGCTGGTTAACCTACGACCTCAACGGCGACGGTAAAGAAGAGCTGTTCGCCCAACTCGATTGGTGTGGTTCTGGTGGCTGTACACTGCTAATTTTCGAAAACCATCAAGATAACTGGCGCTTCAATAGCCGAGTGACACTGGTTAAGGGCGACATACGCTTAGGTAAATCGCAAAACCACGGCTGGCAGGATCTGATCTTCAATGTCAGTGGCGGCGGTGCAACACCGGCGAAACACACACTTTCATACTCTGGTGTCAGCTACCCGCTAAACCCAAGTGTCGCTCCAGTTGCAGATGATGCTGATATCAGCGACGTGGTTTTGTTTGCTGATGGTATCTCACCCGCACAAAGTGGAGTTAAGTTGTAAACATGAGTAACCAACAAGCTTGCCATGGTTGTAGCTTCACTCACCAATGTATTTGTCACCTGATACCTAGTGTCGCAAGCCAAATCGATCTTGTACTGCTCACTCATGAGAATGAACTGTCACGCGATACCAATACAGGGAAGCTGCTTCAGCAATCCCTTGATCAGTGTCAGTCCATTGTATGGCAAAGGAAAACACCACCAGCGGAGCTCATCGCACTGCTTGACGATGAAACACGACAACCGTTTCTTTTATTCCCAAGTGATCAAAGTGTCGAGTGCCAGCAAGCTGTAATGACCCAAGCCCAGAGCCGTAAGCCGCTATTCATCATCTTGGATGGCACATGGCAAGAAGCGAAGAAGATGCTTAACAAGAGCTCGTGGTTACAAGCCGTTCCGCAAGTTCACCTCGATATTACCAGCGAATCTTCATACACCTTGCGCCGCAACCAAGACAGTGGCCACTTGTGTACTTGTGAAGTGGGTATTGAGTTACTCAAATCTTTAGGTGAAAGTGAATCTGCCAAGCTCATTGATGACTACTACCAGCATTATCTAAAAGTGTTCCACGCCGACAAGTGTGGCCACGCCCTCAAATAGACCAAGCAGGCGCGCGGGAAGGTAAAAACACATTTCGGGACGAGACAGACACTAAAAACAAAAAGGGGGAGCCATAAGCTCACCCTTTTTACATCGTATTTTCGTTATTGAGCCAACCAGTGTTTCACGTGAAACGCTCGCTCCATCAAAACAAACGCTGAGGTTGACCAAAGTAATACCCTTGCAAGTAATCGACCCCCATGTCTTCAGCAATACGGCACACCTGCTCATTATGAACGAACTCCGCCACCGTCTTAGCATTCAGAATCTGGCATAAGCTCACCAACTGCTGAGCGATCTTGCGCTGCTTTTTATCTTTATCAATATTGCGAATCAAACTGCCATCAAGCTTGATCACCTGTGGTTCTAGCTTCAATATCTCATCAATGTTCGAATAACCCGAACCAAAGTCATCAACAATAATATTCACACCAAGATCGCGGAAGTGATTACACACCTCAATCAAGCGACCGTAATCCTGAATTTGTTCCGTTTCTAACACCTCCAAGCCAATACGCTGTGGGTGACTGATTTTCTTGATCGCTTGTTCAAGGTGAAGAATGGTTTTCTCATTGCTGAAATCTTGTGGCGCTAAATTAATTGAGAACGAATCGGTTCGCTGACTCATAAAATCCAAGGTGCGCGTTATCATCTGACGACTGAGGCGTGTATAGAGATGGGTTCCTTCAATGATTGGCAAGAACTTACCCGGTGCAATTAACTGACCGTCCTCTTCAATTCGAACCAAACACTCGTAGCTCTCTACCTGATGACTGTGTGCTGAAACTATGGGCTGAGAGCACGCCACAATATTCTGATTAAGCACCGCGCGACTCACGCACGACAGCCAACCAAGTTGCTCTTGGCGATGCTTCTCCAATTGAATGAGTGCCTTGGCGCTCACTAGGTGCTTGTTCTGGCTGACAGCGCTGCGCCTCGCATCAATCGCCTTCAACAATAAGTAATCAATAGAGGTAGTCGGGAAATCTCGACGGCTGGCGATACCCGCACAGATAGACACCGACAAGTAATCAATATCGGGTAAACCGGTAGGCTCAAAATTCACATGCTCGGTTTGATCGGCAAATTCCGAGAATCGCTGATGAATATGTTCTTGGCTCGCCCAACTATCAAACACCACCGCCCACTCACCAATACCGATACTGTAGAGCTGACAGCCCTCATCAAAGAACTGCCACAGCGCCTTTTGAAAGTACTCACTCAAATCATGCAGAAGCTTGTCACCTACTCGATAACCATACTTCTCATTGATCTGACCAAAGGTCGTGACCTTCAAAGCTAGTAAGTGGCTATCACTGCTCATCTTCGACAGTTTCTCACGCAGCACACTTCGATTGGGTAAACCTGTACGGTGATCAATTCGATAGCTTGCCGTCAATGCAGTGGCTTGCTGCTGAATCTTACTCGCCATGCTGTTGTTCATGTCATCGACATCAAGCAGTGCATTTCGGATCAATGAAAACAGAGGGGATATGTTGGTCGCGGGTTGCGTCTCTAATGGCAATACCGCCTTACCCTCGCCTTCTCTAAGCGCAAGATAAGTGAGGCTATGGTGCAAGATTCGCTGTTGGCCATTCTCTTGATAAAGTTCTCCCATGCAGTAAACGCCATAGCTGTCGGCCAATTTTTGGAAAACCTCAACCTCTTGGTTGCCATCAATAAAGTCGATACGAGATGTACAGTTATAAATGAAGAACTGTTCTGGCCTATGAGAGGCGATCTGCTGCACGCCCAGTCGTATCTGCTCTAAGGTCAGTGATGGATGGTCATAACAAAACCGGACCTCATCGCCCACTTGGAACAGGCCGCTGAATTCTATCTCTCCACTTTCCGTTACCTTGAGCGGTAAGTGAATGTTTTGCTCTTTCGGGTCACCGACCATCAAGGGAAAGTTATGCAGTTGCTCAAAAGGCACTTCGAGGCCATCAGCGAGGTAATGATTGTAGAGTTCGCGAACAGGCATCCCATCCAGTTCCAACAACCGGTTCTCTTGAGCACCTGTCACTCGAAAAGTTCGACCAATCGGATTCCATTCAGTGTAGTAACCCTTAGCGATGGAGAGCTCAACACTGTGCAGCGCCAACATCACATAGGCATTTTCATAGCAAATGCCGTCTAACATCACCCATCGCCCATTATCTGTGATGGTCGATGCACCGCCACAGATCGGTAATGAATACATCGACTGCTCAAACGCTGAAAATAGATCTCGGTTATTTATCTGCAAGCGGTCTGCGAAACAGATGATGCTTTGAGTATTATCATTGCACTCAAGCTGTTGCCACATAGCGTGGCTATCGAGCAATGGTTGTTCGCTATATTCGACAACACCACAAGAGTAAGACGTCGCGTCAAAGCGGGTAACAATCAGATAAAGACCTTGGTGCAGGATGACACCTTGACTAATGTAGTGGTTAGCACTGCAACCAATCAATTTGGCATTGGGAAAAGTCGATTGAATCACTTGGCAGGCAGCCAAAACAGAACCTTTCTCGAAAGACGAAAACACCTGAATCAGTAGGCTTTCATGTTGATGAAAATCTATCTTTTCCAATTCACGTTGGGTTTGCTCAATGTCTTGTATCAGGAGAGAAGTCGACTGCATATTCACATTAATCGTTACGTTAATGATTTATTATTGTGCTTATTATAGATAAGGCTTGCACGGAATACTTGCGATCGCGTTATGAATAATGTGACCTTAGTTAGACATCATTCATTCCGCCAAAAAGCAGTCATTAATGGCGGCGCAGTACTTTTATAGCCAGTCGTTACACAATGCGGGAAGCTTTAACTGCTAAAACAGTCGCTTAGGCTCACCGAAGTAGTAACCCTGCAGATAATCGACACCCATTTGCTCTGCTATCTCACAAACCTGTTGGTTATGGACAAATTCAGCGACCGTTTTGGCATTGAACACTTGGCACAAACGAATCAACTGAGAGGCTATGTTTCTTTGTTTTTGATCTTTGTCGATATTACGAATCAAGCTACCGTCGAGCTTAATGATCTGTGGCTCAAGCTTAATGATTTCCTCGATGTTGGAGTAACCAGAGCCAAAGTCATCAACAATGATTCTCGCCCCGAGAGCACGGAAGTGATCACACACCTCAATCATGCGACCATAATCTTTAATCTGCTCAGACTCGAGAACCTCTAGGCCAAGTCGAGTGGGATCGTTCATAGCACTGATGGCGGTCTCGAGCACCTCAAGCGTCTTGTCGCTCAACAAATCTTGCGGGGATAGGTTGATAGAAAATGGGCTTTGCTTATCCGCCATATAACCTATGGTGTTCTTAATCATGTGTCGGCTGAGGCGAGTGTAAAGGTGCGTGTCGGCAATGATAGGTAAGAACTTACCTGGTGGCACAATGGTACCGTCTGACTCCATGATTCTGACCAAGCACTCTTGGCCAATCATTTCGTGCGTAACCGACTCCACAATTGGCTGGGAATAAGTGATGATGTTCTGATCTAGAATCGCACGACTTACACAACTCAACCAACCGAGTTGCTCTTTGCGGTCCTCTTCACTCACCTGAATGTCTTTAGCATTGGTGATGTGGGTATTGTTACGTACTCCATAGCGTCGAGCTTCGATCGCTTTCAATAAGATCTGGTCACCACTGTCGGTTAAGAAGTCACAACGACTAGCAAAGCCGCCACACAGAGAAACTGACAGGTAATCAATATCAGCCAAACCATATGGCTCAAAATTTATGTGTTCGATGTCATCGGCGAACTCAACGAAACCTTCTTTTATTTTCGTACTACCAACACTAGCATTGAAGATAATCGCCCACTCTCCAACACCAATACTGAATAGCTCTACCTTCACGCGAGGCTCTTTAACCACACGAAGCTGTAATCGCTCGATAAAGTGATTAGACAGATCGAGTAGCAGCTGATCCCCCACTTGATAACCATACTTCTCGTTAACCTGATGGAAGTTGGTTAGCTTTAAGGTCAGCAGATGTTCACTGAACAGAATCGTATTGAGGCGCTCTTTCAGTACGATACGGTTCGGCAAACCAGTACGCGAGTCAATGCGATAGCTTTCGGTTAAGCGACGCGCTTGTTGATGGAGTTTCTTTTCCATCTGAGTATTCATACTGTCGAGATCAGCGACTGCATTTCTGACTAGGTTAAGCAATGGCGACACGGTTGAGCCACACTGAAAGTCTTCGCAATGAAACTCTTTAATCTCGTCAGACTCGCGCATAGCGATATAAGTCAAGCTGTGGTGCAGTATCTCTTGGCGGTCTTCATTACGGTATAGCTCCCCCATGCAGTAGGCACCACATGTATTCACTATCCCTTCAAATGGCTTGAGCTCAAGTTTACTGTCGATAAATTCAAGTCGAGATACGCAGTTATAAATGATCACCGATTCAGGCTGATGCATGGCTAGCATCTCGGCACCGTGGTGCACCTTTTCTGCAGTGAGCGATGGGTGGTTATAACAAAACTGCGCCTCTTCACCGACATGCCAAGGGCTATCAAACTCAATACTGCCATCATCATTAATACGTAGCGGCGTCGAGATACCCTTCTTTCTGCCAAGTTCTCGATAAAGTGGAAAGCTCATCAGTTGACTAAAAGGAAGGTCTTTGCCATCCGCAAGGTAATGTTTGAATACTTCAATAGCCGGCTTGTCGTTCAATGCGTATAAGCGATTTCCGATTGCGTGTGTGACTCGTAGCTTCATCCCAATCGGGTTCCACTCAGAGTACGCGTCCGACCAAACCTTCAATCTTGGGTTAGTCAGAGCCACAGCAACACAGGCGTGCTGGTAGGTTTGCTCGTTATACATAACCCAACGGCCAAATTCATTCTCATGGCACAGTCCACCAGCTATCGGCAAGGCGTAAGGCAAATTTTCAAAAGCGCTATAAATAGGATAATCACGCCCTTCAACCTGATCGCACAAGCTGATGACCGTTTTGGTTTCTTCTGTAAGGCGCAGCTGAAAAGCTAAGTCTTGGCTGTCTTGATTTGGATTGCCGGAAAAAGGCTGGACCGCAGAGGTTAGATGGGTTTCGTTGAACTCACTGATGATGACTAAGGTGCATGCACTTTCAAGGCAATTATCACAGATAACATGACGAGCACTCTGGCCAATTAGCGTCGCATTATTTAAACGATTGAGGGCAACACCCGCGATTTGACGAGCTAGATCTGAAGATTGAGCTGAGAAAATTTGAATAAGGTACTGTTTGCTGTCACACCATTCTCGCTGATCAAATTGAGCTCTAAATAACGCCTCAGTATTTGCGAGAAATGTAAATGTTTGCATGCCAACCCTTGTTCAAAATCGAGTGAAGTAACAACCCGCAACCACTGCTATGACTGAAATGAATCGATAAAAAGTAGTCGCCAATTATCCTAGCCTAATCAGGCTTTTATAGGCGACTAATGTAACAATTCAATAGCATAAATGCGACACAATAAGCTTACCGAGCCATTAAATTAGTCGCATAAGATCGCTAAGTTGGTCTATTTCAACATCAGGGAGCACACTCGCCTTCGGGGAGCGGTATAAATTGGAACCAGTGTCATTAAACCAGCACGCTTGGAAGCCATTTTGCTTGGCTCCATAGACATCCGTTTTGAGGTGATCGCCAACATGAAGAATATTCTCAGCGTCACAACCTAGGTGTTGCTGAGCTTTTTCAAACATATCTGGATAGGGTTTTGCTCTGCCATCAGGGCCGGCTTTAAGGATTAATTGAAAGTACAGCCCTAAGCCAATTTTGTGTGGATCGACATTGCCATTGGTAATCGCAACCAGAGGAATACGTTGGCTAAGTTCAGTCATCACTCGATGCGTTTCTTGAGGGACATCGACTTGATTACGCAACCACAAGGCATGCTCAATGCCCTCTCGAGCCGCTTGCTCTGCTTGCTGCAGAGAATAACCCAATTGCAGCAAACCACTCTTAATCTGAGTTTCACGCCACACGGTGACATCATGTTTCAAAGCTGGGTTTTCAGATGCGACTTGCTGCTTAATGCCCTGCCACTCTTCAAGCGATAAAGAAGCCGACACTGGGTGCTTTTGATAAAGCCACTGTGCCATCTCTTTCTCAACCTTCATGATCACAGGCCAGTTGTCATACAGGGTGTCATCCAAGTCAAAGGTCATGGCTTTGATGGGCTTTAACCCTCGATAAATTCGCATAGTAAACCCTTTAATCTAATCTTTATTCTTCTTACGAGCTCTCGGGTGAGCCTGATCATAAGCTTGTGCTAAGTGTTGGAAATCTAAGTGGGTATACACTTGGGTCGTCGAGATGTTTTCATGGCCAAGCAACTCTTGCACAGCACGAAGATTTTGGCTCGATTCCAGCACATGCGTTGCAAAGGAGTGACGCAGTTTATGCGGGCTGATGTGGCTCGCGACAGATTGCTTCTTGCCCCACTCTTCCATGCGCTTTTGCACGCTGCGGTGAGAGATACGAGTCCCGAGCTTAGAGACAAACAGCGCGGTTTCACCCGGTGAAGCCAATTCACCACGAACTTTGAGCCATTTATCGACCCACTCTTTAGCTAAACCAGAAAAAGGCGCTTTGCGTTCTTTGTCGCCTTTACCAATCACTCGGATTTCGCCTTGTCGACCCAACACATCTTTCAGATTGATGCCGACCAGTTCTGCCAGTCGTAATCCAGCACCATACATCACCTCCATCATCGCTCGATCACGAATCGACAATGGATCGTCCTCATTCACATCAAGCAGTTGACCCACTTCATCAACATCGAGGTTTTTAGGCAAAGGGCGTTGTTTGCGAGGTGCAGAGACACCTTTGGCTGGATTGGCGGTCATTTCGCCACGCAACACAAGGAAATCAAAGAAGCTGCGCAGTGACGATAAGCGCGTTGCAATGCTGCTCGCTTTCATTCCCTCACGCATGCCTTTACTGGCCAGTTGTCTGACCCACGCCGCATCGACTTGACCCCAATCCTTTAGCCCTAGAGTGACTAAATGACCGGCCATGGTTTCAAGTTGTTGTTTGTAATTACGTTGGGTGTGTAGGCTGAGTCCCTTCTCGCTTCGGAGATATTCATAGAAGCGAGAAAGTGGCTTTTGAAGGCTGTTAGGAAGAGGTATTTTGGGCTCTAGGCTCATTATTTATCTGCCAAGGTAAGGTGTCCGCCAAATGAGCGACAACAAGTGCTAAATGGCGTAAAAAGAGCGTATCCATATGGGGTTGGAAATGTCCGCCATCTTCACTAGAAAAGGCGAGCAAACCCAATGGAGACTGCTTAGCAAGCGGTAGTACTACATAAGAGCCTAGCTCTGGAACTGGATAATCACCAAACAAATCGTGTCTGTCGGCTTTTCTCAAGCGTCCAAGATAAGCATCTTTGCCATTGAAATGGTTAAGCGAAAACTTAGAGTAACCCTCAGCACTCAACTGATAAAAGCCAGATTGCGAAAGAATACGAACATGAGCCTTAAGCCCAAGATCTAACGCTTTTTGTTCAACGGCTTTTATCACCTGCATGAAGTCACTGCATTTCAGCACTTGCGCTTGCAGATCCATAAACTCATAGAAGGTTTTATCGTTATTTGCTGCCAACGACATCAAGCCAGTGATCTCTTCTTCAAGCTCTTCGATTCGATGACGTTGGCGTTTAAGCTGAACCTCAACCAGAGAAACAGCGCCCTGCTCAACGTTATTGATAGCAAGGCGATCAACCAAATCTTTTCGGTCTTGGAAAAAATCTGGGTTATCACGTAAATATTCCGCGACCACTTCTGCGGTGAGTGCGTCGGCTTCAACGTAAGACAAAACCTATCCTTTATTTTTATGAATATATTTGTTTTGGGTCGTTATTAGCAAGAAAGTTGACCATCAAACACATGCGTTGCAGGGCCGGTCATAAACAGAGGTTTACCCGGGCCTTGCCAGCTAATGTGTAAGTCACCGCCTGGTAGACGAACCTTCACATTCTCAGCCAGTAAGCCTTGAGTGATACCCACTGCAACTGCGCCACACGCTCCGCTGCCACATGCCTGAGTTTCACCCGCGCCGCGTTCGTAAACACGTAGACGAACTTCTTCACGGTTAACGACCTGCATAAAGCCAGCATTAACACGCTCAGGGAAACGTTCATGTGATTCAAGTAGTGGGCCTAAGGTGTCCACATCAGCCGTGTCGACGTCATCAACCACGGTAACCACATGTGGGTTACCCATGCTTACCGCACCACAGAATAAGGTGTGTACATCCGTTCTTAGGATATACGTCTTCTCTGGCTGCTTGGCCTTGAATGGAATCTTGCCGGGTTCGAACTCAGGAATGCCCATGTTCACCGTGATCAGATCATTCTCTTCAATCTTGAGAACCATTTTACCTTTCTTGGTACTCACGTTGATGCTGTACTTATTCGTTAAGCCTTTCATGCGAACGAATCGTGCAAAACAACGTGCACCATTGCCACACTGCTCCACTTCACTGCCATCCGCATTGAATATGCGGTAATGGAAATCAGTTTCTGGATCATAGGGAGCCTCAACCACAAGTAGCTGATCAAAGCCCACGCCAGTGTGACGATCCGCCAAGCGACGGATCAAATCTGGAGAAAAGAAAATATTTTGAGTAATGCAGTCCACGACCATGAAATCATTGCCCAAACCATGCATTTTAGAAAAGTGGAAGTGCATAACGCTTAAAATTACTCCGGAAGAATGTTTTCAAGTTCCCACAGACTCGTAAGCTCTTCACGCTGACGAACCAAGTGAGTTTTATCGCCATCCACCATCACTTCAGCCGCACGCGAACGAGTGTTGTAGTTAGATGACATCGCGAAGCCATAAGCACCCGCTGAACGAACTGCTAGCAGATCACCTTCTTCAAGAACAAGGTCACGATCTTTACCTAGGAAATCGCCTGTCTCACAGATTGGGCCAACCAAATCGTAAGTCACAGTTTCACCCTGACGAGGGCTCACAGGAACAATATCCTGCCAAGCTTGGTAAAGTGCTGGGCGCATTAGATCGTTCATTGCTGCATCGATGATGGCAAAGTTCTTGTGCTCTGTTGGCTTGAGGAACTCGACTTTCGTTAATAATACACCAGCGTTAGCAGCAATCGCTCTTCCAGGCTCGAAAATCAGCTCTAGATCAGAATGATTGTCTAAGCGAGCCAATAAAGCTTTCGCGTAGTCAGAAGGCTGTGGTGGTAATTCATCACGATAAACCACACCCAAGCCGCCACCAACATCAAGGTGTTTGATGTTGATACCGTTAGCACGTAGCTGGTCGATCAGCGCAAGTAGGCGATCGGTTGCATCGATGAAAGGTTCGATATCCGTTAACTGAGAACCAATGTGGCAATCAATACCATGGATAGACAAGTTATCGAGTGTTTTTGCAAACTCATAAACAGCAGGAGCACGGTCGAAAGCGATACCAAACTTGTTATCACGCAGACCTGTAGAGATATAAGGGTGAGTGTTCGCATCAACGTCTGGGTTGATACGCAGTGAAATCGGCGCTTTAACACCAAGCTCACCAGCCACTTTATTCAGTCGCTCTAGTTCTGGTTCTGACTCTACGTTGAAACACTTAATGTTCAACTCAAGCGCACGCTTCATTTCAGCGGCTGTTTTACCGACACCAGAGAATACAACTTTTGCTGGATCGCCACCGGCAGCAACCACACGCTCTAGCTCACCGCCAGAAACGATATCGAAACCTGAGCCCAAACGAGCCAAAGTATTCAACACGCCAAGGTTTGAGTTAGCTTTAACGGCATAACACACCAAGTGCGGATGCTCACCAACCGATGAATCAAACGCATTCCAGTGGCGTTCTAATGTTGCACGAGAATATACATACAGCGGTGTACCATATTGCTCTGCTAGTTGTGAAAGTGCGACGCCCTCAGCCCAAAGCTGGCCATCTTCCTGATAGTTGAAGTAATCCAAAGTTCTTATCCCTTATAAATAACGATTTCTGCGTGTTTTCACTTATTGTGATTGTTCGGTTTGCTGAACTTCATCAGGATCGTACAAAGGACCCGTTTGACCACAACCAGAAAGTCCAATAACGGACATCATAAATAGAGCAGTAATTAATTTTTTCATTTTGCATATCGTGATTATTAACTCAATGCCCCCTATAATCGCACCACACTCAGGAAAAGCAATAGGATAGAAAGGATGAACGAGACTGAATTTCATCAGCTGGTCGATATACAGATGCAAAACATCGAAGAAGCTATCGATGAATCAGAGGCAGATATTGATTACGAAGTGACTGGTAACGTGATGACGCTGGAGTTTGAGAACCGCAGCCAAATCATCATTAACCGCCAAGAACCAATGAAAGAAATCTGGTTAGCGTCTAAATCTGGTGGCTTTCACTTCAAGCTAGTTGACGACAAGTGGACATGTTCAAAGACGGGCATGGAGCTGTTTGAGATGGTTAAAGAAGAATGCGTGAAGCACGCAGGTGAAGCGATCGATTGGGTCTAATCATTTGTAAGCAAAACTAAAAAGGAGTGAATCAATCACTCCTTTTTTAATATCAATCAGTCTTAGTAAGACTAGATGTTGACTATCTTTGAGCTCCGAGAAGCTAAAGTTGCATCGTTACGATAAGGCACAACGTAGGAATTGCCTTCTTCAGGATGAACGATTTGGTAGTACTGAGGTAGATTAAAGTTAATCAACTTAGACGACATCTTCGACTCATCTTTTACCGACGTGTAGAATGAATTCACGCTCGCGATCATCTCATCTTTTTCACCGCTGTACTGGTGGTAGACCTCAACTTGGTTCGACTCGTCCAATACATAAATATTGAAGCCCTTGTCGGTATCTTCGAAGAAGAACTGAATTAAGCCCTCACTCGCAAAACCATCAACCACTTCTGGTAGCTGATACTCTTGCTCTTTATCGAGCATCAGTAAAGGTGAGCCCTTCAGCTTATTGGTTGAAATGCTACGGTAGAAATCGACCGAGTTTTCCAACATTTGTACCGACACACCACGACGCTCGAAGAACAGGCCAAACATCTTATTGGCTAAACGAATAGCCTTAAAGCGGCGGCGCTTCTCGGGTTCAATCGGTTTCAATCGTAAGTCGATACACTCTGCAAGCAGTTGATACACCATGTTACGCATCACACCACGCAGGTTTTTGCTGTAACAGAACACATCAACCGACTCTGGTGGCAACGCATCTTGGTGCATTTTGCCAAGTACCGTCTTCAGCGCATCCAGCATTGCCGTATCACCTTGGAAGTGCAGCGTACGTACTTCATGCCAAGAGTTACGATAAACCAAGTCGACACTGCCGACTAAGCTCTTACCTTCTTCACCAAAGCTGAAGATATCGGCGTTCTTAAGATCCACTTTTAATGCACGACCACTTAACTCAGACGTCGGATCATTTTCAAAGTTGATGAACATCGCCAACTGGCTTATCTCACACGGGCTCGCCAGTGCTTGCATACTCGGGCGACGTTTACGCAAAGAAAACGTATTACGCAGGTCGCTCACCATTTGATAGAACTTATCGATATCAATGTGAGCGTCACGAACCACAGAGTGCAAACGCGTCGACTCGGTAATCAAGCCATTAAAAAACGACCATGCTACCAACTTACTCAAGTACTCATGATGTTCAAGAGAAGGCTGACCAAGAATGCGGTGTGCAACCAATGGCTGCTTATACAAGTACCAACCGGCTTTATTCGACTGACCCTGACGAACTTCGATGAAGCTCAAATCTGGTTCGTGCAGGTCCGGAGAGATTTGCGGGTTCAATAGCGTCACTTTACCCGGCAACACCTCAAACGCAGCGTAAAGCTTACGAGCCAAGATACTGATATCTTGTGGGCTGATTGCCGAAGTGATGTCGTTACGACGCGCAAATTGAATCAGATTGCGGTAGCTCAGCATCAAGGCATCAAGCAGTGCATGGTGTACCACTTTAACTTGCTCAACCTTCCAGTTACGGCGGTTATCAAGCTCAGCAATGGTTTCATGTCCCCAATTCCAAGATTTAGTCATCTCAGTTAAGGCTTCACGACGCCACGCAACAGAACCAATGCCCGCATCTCGTGACAACTTCTCGTGGGTCTTAAGGTAGAAACAGCGCCTCACCAAGTCCAATCGAGTATGGTCGTTAATACGCTCTAGGTAGCGCGTTACCTTCTCAAGCATCAGATAGTAACTATCCATGCCATACAGATCCGGTTCATCCGCGAAGAAGCGACGCTTGGTATCAATACTCAGCAGTTGGGTGTTTGGGTATTCCCATGAATAGGCTTCTAACAGGATCGCCTTCAAAACCGATTTATACGGTGAGTCGATACTCTTATAGAGCTGCCACAGGTTTGAACCAAAGTACTCTTCAGCGGGAATGCGATTCAGCTTGCCGAAATCGATCCACTGCGAGCAATCAAGATAGCCATCCTGACACAAACCTTGAACATACTCGTCGTAACACTCTTCCATTTCTGGCGGAATGATTTGCCACAACAAACGCTGACCAGCCAAACGAACCGCAGAGCGATAAAACTCATCAAGCAATAATAAGTGCTGTGAAGAACCACAGTTATCGCCGGTCATCTCTTCTGAATGGTTCGAACGGAAACGCTCTTCATCCATCAAGAAGAAGTTCGCTTCTACTCCCAAGGTTTCAGCCCAATCGGTAATCAAGAGACACTTGTTGGTTAGGCTATCGCGAGAGGCGCCATCCATATCCGGGGAAACACACACCCAGATATCAAGATCACTTGAAGTGCTTTGACCAATAGAAGAAGTACTACCCATGGTGTACAAGCCAAGGATTGCTGGTTCATCCGTCTCGGTGAGTTTGCCACCCAGCGTTAATTCGGTATCAGAGACAAATTGCTTTTGGAATTCATTAAGCGTGAAGCTACGAATTCCAAAAGGAACTTGTTGGTCATAATAACCAGGCATCATCGGGTGATTGAAGTGAAGCAGTGCGGGAATAAGGTTGAATACTCGCTGGCCTTGCACATTCATCAACGCCAACGCACGATCAATGCGCTGCTGATTTAGATTGTCTAATCGTTGAATCAAAGTTTGAGTGTAAGCCTGCAAGGTAAGTCCTTGGTTTGAGGTTAAGTGCAGTTCTGTTTAGTTACTGAACGAAAGGAGCAACAAAACGTGATCAATTTAACACTTTTACCCTTAATGGTAAAGCAAAGGAACCCGTCATACTGGTCAATTCCTTGATGACAGAAAGTTAAACTCACGGCGCCGTAGTGTCCTCTTTATTGACTATTTCTAATAATAGCCCATGTTTCAAATGAGATACTAATCACACTATTTTGGTGAACTCATGAAAATCTCTCAGCTATCAAAGTATGGAATGATCAAACAGTAAGAATTCTCGCCTCATAATGGTAGGATTAGGCTATTACAGAACCTATATCGGAAACACCATGACAAATTCAGCACCAATCCGTATCGCGACCAGAAAAAGCCCTCTTGCCCTTTGGCAGGCATACTTTGTAAGGGATGCACTGCAAGCTGCTCACCCTGGTTTAGAGGTTGAGTTGGTAACTATGGTGACCAAAGGTGACATCATCCTAGACACTCCGCTTGCTAAAGTGGGTGGTAAAGGACTGTTCGTTAAAGAACTTGAAGTAGCCATGCTAGAAGGTCGTGCTGACCTAGCGGTTCACTCAATGAAAGATGTACCTGTCGACTTCCCTGAAGGTCTAGGTCTGGTAACAATTTGTGAGCGCGAAGATCCGCGTGACGCTTTCGTATCAAACACTTACAACAACATCGACGAACTCCCACAAGGTGCTGTCGTGGGTACGTGCAGTCTGCGTCGCCAATGCCAACTGTTAGAATACCGCCCAGATCTGATCATCAAAGAGCTGCGCGGCAACGTTGGTACTCGTCTAGGTAAACTCGATGATGGTCAATACGATGCGATCGTACTGGCTGCTGCAGGTCTTAAACGTCTAGAGCTAGAAGAGCGTATTCGTAGCTTCATCGAACCAGAGCAGTCTCTCCCTGCTGTTGGCCAAGGCGCTGTTGGTATTGAGTGTCGCCTTGATGACGAGCGTCTGATTAAACTCCTTGAACCACTGAATCATAAAGACACGGCTGATCGTGTACTGTGCGAACGTGCAATGAACCTTACCCTAGAAGGTGGCTGTCAGGTTCCTATCGGCAGCTACTCATTATTAGATGGCGAAAACATCTGGCTACGTGCATTAGTTGGTGAACCGGACGGTTCTAAGATGGTTCGTGGTGAGATCTCTGGCCCTCGCAAAGATGCAGAAGCACTTGGTGTGACTCTGGCAAATCAATTGCTGGATGATGGCGCGAGAGAAATCTTAACCAAGCTCTACGTTGACCAAGAATAATCATGACAGTGTTGGTGACTCGTCCCGGTTCAGAGGGACAATCGCTTTGCCAACAACTAGCGGATGAAGGGGTTCAAGCAATCCATCATCCGCTGATTCGTATCGTGGATAATCCCAACTCTGCGGATTTAAGCACCCAGCTTAATAACAGCGATATCATTATTGCAGTCAGTCACCACGCCGTGGCGGCTGCCCAAAGCATCCTTTCAAAAACCTCATCCATTTGGCCTACTTCGCCGCTTTATCTTGGCGTTGGTCAAAAAACTGCGCACGTTTTAAGCAAAGTCTGTAAACAAAAAGTAAACTATCCTCAAGTTAGTGATAGTGAACATCTTCTTAAACTTACTGAACTTAATGGCGTAGAAAATAAGTCCATTTTGATACTACGTGGCAATGGTGGGCGTGAGCTCATTAGGGATTCTCTACTCAATCGAGGTGCACAAGTCTCTTATTGTGAGACCTACCGTAGAGAATATATTCCTATTAGCGACCACAATACCTATCAAACATGGATAAACAAAAAAACGTCCAAAGTTGTCATCACTAGTCAGGAACAATTGGAGTATCTCTGCTCAATTACCCCTGATGAGTATTTGGCTTGGCTTTCAACAAGACATCTATTTGTCCCAAGCCAGCGCATTGTAGAACGAGCACAACAACTCGGCTTCTCGAATGTGACCAATACTCACAGTGCTACGAACCAAATATTACTGGCTGCTCTCCGGCCCTAGCTAGAAACAGGAAATAAGCATGACAAGCAAAAAAAATAATGAGCATATTGAACCTGAAAAGAAACAAGATACTCAGCCAGTAGTTGTTGAAAACGAAAAAGCTGACTCTACAGAGACAAAACAACCTGAACAGAAGCTTGATGCCTCTGCTTCAAATACCGCTAAAAATGAGCAGCCTCAAGCTGAGCATAAAGAGCAAATAGAGAAAGCAGAAAAGCAAGGTAAGCGCGGTGTCAAACTAGGCGCTATTGCGATCGCTATTTCAATTATCTTCAGTGGCGGTATCGCATTTCAAATGCAGCAAAAGAGCGCTGAATACTCGGCTCAAATAGCCGCTCTTCAAGCACAACTTCAAAATACCCAATCTGCGGTAAATAAAGACCTACAAACCATCAAGCAAGAGACTATCCAAGAAGCCTCACACGCGGTGGAGAAAACTCAGGTCGTGCAATCTCAACAGCAGAAGAGCATTCAAAGCCTGCAGTTAGCAGTGGCTGACGTGAAAGGTCGCCGCCCGAATGACTGGTTACTTGCCGAAGCCGATTACCTTGTGAAACTAGCAGGACGTAAACTGTTCCTCGAGCATGATGCCGTTAGCGCAACCAAGTTAATGGAAAGCGCCGATCAACGTATCGCAGCACTGAATGACCCGAGCTTAGTGTCACTGCGTCAATCAATGACCAATGACATTACCAAGCTTCGCACTATTCCTCTGATCGACCGTGACGGCTTAGTTCTGCGTATCACAAGCTTGCAACAGCAAGTCGATACACTGCCGCTTGCCAATGCGATTCTTCCGGAAGCTGCGGTTGTTGAGAAAAAAGCGGTATCGCAAGATATTAATGATTGGCAGAACAACCTGATGACGTCGATGAAAGACTTCTCAGAAAACTTCATTACCTTCCGTAGTCGTGATGGCGAAGTTATCCCTCTACTCTCTCCTGAACAACACTTCTACCTGCGTGAAAACATCAAAGGTAAATTAGAAACCGCGATTCGCGCCGTCTACAAAGAACAAGGTGAACTCTATAGCGCAGCTCTTAATACCGCTAGCGAGTGGTCGAAAGCGTATCTAAACCAAGATAACAACTCAGTGATTGAATTTGAGAAAGCGATTAAACAGCTAAGTGAACAGAACATCTCTGTGAAATACCCTGTAAAGCTTGAATCTCAAAATGAGTTGTCAGATGTGATACGTGAGCGCCTACGTCGTGAAGTCACCGTTATGACCACGGAGGAAAAATAATGATTCGTTGGATTTTTCTTTTTCTCGTTCTAGGTGCTGGGTTAATTGTTGGTACTCAGTTCTCTGGTCAACAAGGCTACGTTCTGATCTCAATTGCGAATAAGACTATTGAGATGAGCGTGACAACACTGGTTATCTTTGTCATTGCTCTTCTAGCGGCTCTATTCGGCTTAGAGTACCTATTTAAAAAGCTTATGTACGCAAGCTCGACAACTTGGAACTGGTTCAGTGTTCGTAAGCTGAAACGTTCTCGTCGTTATACCAATGAAGGCATTATCAAGCTACTTGAAGGTGACTGGAAAGGTGCTGAGAAGAAAGTAACTCGTTGGGCTAACCATCACGACATGCCTCTACTTTGTTATTTAGTCGCTTCTCAAGCGGCACACGAACAAGGTAATACAAGTGAGCGAGATAAGTACATCGAGCTTGCTAGCCAACAGGACGACTCTCTACTAGCGGTTGAGCTAACTAAAGCTAAACAGCAAATCAGCGAGTCAAACTACGAAGCTGCATTCGATACACTTTCGACCCTAAAAGGCACATACCCTAATAACACTGCTGTACTTGGCCTGTTAAAAGCCACTTACTTGCAACTGAAGTTATGGCAGCCATTGCTAGAGTTAACGCCTAAATTAGTTAAGAACAAACTTCTAACAGCTGATGAGCAACGTGAATTAGAACAGAAAGCACAATGTGGGCTACTTCATGATGTGGCACAACAGCAAGGTAGCGAAGGTTTAATCAGCCATTGGAACAAGCTTTCAAGAAAACAGAAACAAAGTTCGCACCTTGTATCCTGCTTTGTGAAGCAACTTATCGCTCGCAAAGCTGACTCAGAAGCCTTCACTGTGATCAAAGAGAACATTGCAAAGAGTGGGTCAAATGAACTCTACATGTTGCTTCCAGAGCTGAACTTATCCGATCACCACCCAGTAGTGGTCATGCTAGAACGTGCAATTAGTAAAGACAGTGGTAATGCCGAAGCACACAGCGCGCTGGCTCAGTTCTACTTAAGAGAGCAGAAGTGGGCGGAAGCACAAAGCCACTTCGAAAAAGCCCTAGCACTTCGCTCAAATGTTTCAGATTACGGATACCTATCTGACGCACTAGAGAAGCAAAACTTAACGAAAGCAGCTCACGAGGTTTCTCGTAAAGCGCTCGCTCTAGTTCAACCCGCTTAACTCTAAGCGACTCAAACTAAGCCGATGTCTAGCATCGGCTTTTTTGTATCTGCTATTTAACCCTAGATAACTTCTACAATAGCTATAAACCAAGCTCATCAAACACTTACCTGCCCAATACCAACTAACCATGAAATTGCTCAACTGGGCTTCTCAAACACACGGAGAACGACTTTAGTTGTGTCTGTACGTAGTTTTACCATTCTTATAAACAAGTCCTTATAAGAGGTTCGAGAGGAGTCATAGAGAAAAGTGATACCTTGAAGTTCAAGAACAAATGGAGATCAGCTTGAGAGAAGGCGCTTAAAGATATTTACCCGCCGACAGATGCCCACTTAAAGTCACGTTGAATTAACAATTAAATAGCCATCAACGTTCCAACTATAAACCGTTATAACCGGGGAGTTCACGTAACTGCCTGTAGATTAATCTATTAAGTAGAGGGAGATAGCAAGAGTTACCGACCAACAAAACCTTGTTATTAGAAACGAGGCATCTTTATCAGCCAGTTCAAATTAGTAGGAGATAGAGCTCTCAAGACGCTCAGGAAAAGTTAATCAACGAACCAATAGCCACAAGTATAAACTTACGTAATCAAGCGCTGCTAGAGAGAGCAGAGCTTAATAATAAGTGTCGGAATATCAGAGCTCGTGATCAACGTAAAGCGCCTCTACAAACTCTGAGACGAATAATAAGACTCATACCAATCCGGAAAATTAACTGATCAGGTCAATCCAATCTCTTGTACACACTTTTGTGACGCGATCTTTGCACTCAAGAAATCCATTCCAAGCGCTACAGACCTTC
>NZ_JBFSTZ010000033.1:0-51390 GCF_041467155.1 Vibrio sp. 10N.247.310.23
TATTCATCAACGAGTGCCCACACAGATTGATAGGTTTAAATTGTTAAAGAGCTTTACTTGTTGAGCCTTCCTTTTAGTAAGGAGCCTCTCGAAGTGGACGGCCATTCTAGCGGATTAGATTCCAGTGTCAAACACTTTTTCCAGCTAATTTTTCAAAGCATCTTAAATGCTTATCACCGTCTTGTTACTCAGTTCAAACCGCTTGGTTATCCTTGGCAACGGAGGCGCATTATAGAGAGAATAATCCTTTGTACAAGGCTAAAAACGAAAAAAAGCCGCCACCGGCGACCGTTCGAACACTATTCACACAAAGCGTTTAAAATAGGTACGATTAAGCCTTAATTTCGGCCAATCGTACCTACCGTTCTTACTTCAACTATTGGTGAGCAATAATGCGGTCGTTGTTTACTAATAGCTGCACTTTCTTATCTGGATTAATTTTTCCTGCCAGTATCGCTTTCGCTAACGGGTTCTCGACACTTTGTTGAATCGCTCTTTTCAAAGGTCGTGCACCATATACTGGATCAAAACCAACTTGAGAAATTAACTTGAGTGCTTTATCCGAAACTTCAAGCTCATAACCATTGTCTTCCATTCTCTTCTTAAGGTGCTCAAGCTGAATAGCGGCTATCGACTGAATGTGCTCTTGACCCAATGGATGGAACACCACGCTTTCATCAACTCGGTTCAAAAACTCAGGACGGAAATGTTTACCTACCACTTCCATCACTTCATTCTTTATTCCTTGGTAGTCGAGCGTATTGAAGTTCTCTTGAATTCTCGAAGAGCCAAGGTTGGATGTCATGATCACTACCGTGTTTCTAAAATCGACTGTACGACCTTGTCCATCAGTTAAGCGTCCATCATCAAGCACCTGCAATAAGATATTGAAAACATCAGGATGCGCTTTCTCTACTTCATCTAGCAAAATCACTGAATAAGGCTTGCGACGCACTGCTTCTGTTAAGTAACCACCTTCTTCATATCCAACGTAACCCGGAGGAGCACCAACCAAACGAGCAACAGAGTGTTTCTCCATAAACTCAGACATGTCGATACGCACCATTGCATCGTCACTATCAAACATGAAGTTCGCGAGTGTTTTACACAACTCCGTTTTACCAACGCCAGTTGGACCAAGGAATAAGAAAGATCCAATCGGCTTGTTTGGATCAGATAAACCTGCACGGCTACGACGAATCGCATTCGATACCACTTCGACTGCTTCCGCTTGGCCAATAACTCGCTTATGTAGAACACCTTCCATGTTAAGAAGCTTCTCTTTCTCGGCTTCTAGCATTTTAGAAACAGGTATGCCTGTTTGCTTCGATAGCACGTCTGCAATTTCTGCATCAGTGACCTTATTACGCAGCAGCGTCATTTCTTGCATTTCAGCTTGAGTCGCAAGATCTAACTGCTTCTCTAATTCTGGGATTCGACCGTATTGCAATTCAGACATTCGGTTAAGATCACCAGCACGTCTCGCAAAATCCATATCCATACGAGCTTGTTCTAGCTCTGACTTGATGTGTTGCGTGCCAGAAAGCGCGGCTTTCTCTGCATTCCACACTTCTTCAAGCTCTGCGAAATCTCGTTCTTTGTCAGAAAGCTCTTCTTGTAATGTTCGAAGGCGTTTTTCACTGGCTTCATCATTTTCATTGGTAAGAGCTTGCTGCTCGATCTTCAATTGAATGATTTTACGCTCGAGCTTATCTAGCGACTCAGGTTTTGAGTCGATCTGCATACGGATACTCGAAGCCGCTTCATCAATCAGATCAATCGCTTTATCCGGCAGTTGACGATCAGAAACGTATCGATGAGATAGTGTTGCTGCAGCCACGATTGCTGGGTCGGTAATTTCTACATGATGATGAAGTTCATAGCGCTCTTTCAAACCACGAAGAATCGCCACCGTGTCTTCAACCGTTGGTTCATCGACAAGCACTTTTTGGAAGCGGCGCTCTAACGCTGGATCTTTCTCTATGTATTGACGGTATTCATCAAGAGTCGTTGCGCCAACACAGTGGAGTTCACCACGAGCCAACGCTGGTTTTAGCATGTTACCGGCATCCATAGAGCCTTCACCTTTACCAGCGCCGACCATAGTATGAATTTCATCGATGAAGAGAATGATATTGCCCTCTTCTTTAGACAATTCATTGAGGACTGACTTCAAACGCTCTTCAAACTCACCACGATATTTAGCGCCAGCTACCAAAGCACCCATGTCTAATGAAAGTACGCGTCGGCCTCTTAAACCTTCTGGCACTTCATTGTTAATAATGCGCTGAGCCAAACCTTCAACGATAGCTGTCTTACCAACACCAGGTTCACCGATAATGACTGGGTTGTTCTTAGTACGACGCTGAAGTACTTGGATAGTACGGCGGATTTCGTCATCTCGGCCAATTACCGGATCCAGCTTGCCTTGCTCCGCTCTTTCAGTCAGATCGATGGTGAACTTCTCTAACGCTTGGCGTCGGTCTTCGGCATTTGGGTCATCAACTTTTTGACCGCCACGAACCTGCTCGATAGCTTGAGATAATTTTTGCTCAGTAAGACCTAGCTCTTTAAGCAGGTTACCTAAAGGGCCTTTATCTTCAATTGCGGCAAGTAGGAAGACTTCCGAAGAAATGTATGTGTCTTGACGCTTTTGTGCGACCTTGTCACATAGGTTGAACAAAGTACCCATTGCATTCGACAGTTGAACATCACCACCGATACCACTTACTTTCGGTACACGGTCTAATATTTCGCTTAGCTTTGAACGCAATTGAACCACATCAATATTCAGCATGGTGAGCAATGGACGAATTGCACTACCATCTTGATTAAGCAAAGACACCATTAGGTGCACAGGCTCTATATATTGGTGATCACGACCTAATGCGAGCGACTGAGCATCAGATATCGCAATTTGGAATTTACTAGTGAATCGATCGAGACGCATGCCAACCTTCCTACTCTTAGATATGTTTATCTTATGGTTAGAAGATGGATACGGTAACGCGGATTTTCAAGGGATAAGAATGAAGAATAGAGCTGTTATAAAAATATAAATGAGCTGGATGACTGGTTGCACTAGTTAAAGGTTACTCTAACCAAATAAAAGTAGCTTGGCGTCCAGTAATACCATCACGACGATAAGAATAGAACGCATCGGCATCAGCGAAGGTACATAGATTAGAGTCTGTCACAGAAGTTACACCAACTTTGTTCAGTCGTTGCGTTGCAAGCTGAGACATATTCGCTAGCCATTTGCCTGGTTCAGCTTTGGCTTCAAATGCGAGCTTAGCTTGAGAGTCAAAACTAACGAAAGCTTCCAACACATCATCGCCTACTTCAAAAGCTTGTTTGCCTATTGCAGGACCAAGCCAAGCAATGATCTTATTCTCTGAACCTAAGTTTGAAAACTTTGCGACGGCATTTTCAAGAATTCCACCAGCAAGACCACGCCAACCAGCATGAACAGCTGCAACTTGAGTGCCTTTGGTATCAGTAAGGATTACAGGTAAGCAATCGGCTGTCATCGCAGAACAAACAACACCTTTAGCTGTGGTAAACGTACCGTCAGCATCAAGAATATCTGCCGTAGGGTGTAAAACCGTAACGACATCTGTTGAGTGAGTTTGATGTAGCCATACCGGAGCGGCAGGCATATTAGCGTGTTGCTTGAGCCAGGCTCTGTTGTTTTCAACAAGCGAAGTATCATCCCCAACATGCGTACCTAGGTTTAATCCTTGATACGCACCAGTAGAAAAACCATCAAAACGTGTCGAAGCAAATGCTTTCACGTTTTTTGGTGCATTCCAGTTAGGGATGATCATCGACATGATTAAATGTCGTCTTCCAAGTTTTCGCGAGCATCAACACGTAACGCTTCAGCCATCACAACCATGTCATTTGGCACAGGAGCGTGGAACTCAACTTCTTCACCTGTAATTGGGTGAACAAATTTAAGCATAACAGCGTGTAGCGCTTGGCGATCAAAAGAACGAATCATGGTCGTTAGTTCTTCAGATGCACCTTTTGGAATACGAGCACGGCCACCGTATGCAACGTCACCTAGCAGCGGGTGCTGAAGGTATGACATGTGAACACGGATTTGGTGAGTACGACCCGTTTCTAGGCGTAGACGAATACGAGTATGCTCGCGGAAGTGCTCAGCAACACGGTAGTGAGTTACCGCTGGTTTCCCTAATTCATTTACGTCCATTAGAGTACGCTTAGTTGCGTGACGGCTAATGCCTTTTTCTACCACACCACCAGCGGTCATTTTGCCAATTGCAATTGCTTCATACTCACGAGTAATACGACGCTTAGCAAGCGCACGCACAAGACGAGTTTGAGCTGGAACCGTTTTAGCCACAACCATAAGGCCTGTTGTGTCTTTATCAAGACGGTGCACAATACCTGCACGAGGCACTTCTGCAATCTGTGGGTAATGGAAAAGCAATGCGTTTAGTATGGTTCCATCCGGTGTGCCTGCGCCTGGGTGTACAACCAGATCGCGAGGCTTATTGATAACCAATAAGTCATCATCTTCGTAGACAATGTTTAGAGGAATATCTTGTGCTTCCCAGCGCTCTTCATCTGCAAGTTCAGCTTGCAAGATGATCTCTTCACCGCCCAAAACCTTAACACGCGGCTTTGTAATAACTTCGCCATCCACTTGGATTTTGCCGTCAAGAAGCCACTCTTTAATGCGAGAGCGAGAAAAATCGGTAAATAGTTCAGCGACAGCTTGGTCTAAACGTTGACCTAACTGGCTGCTTTTTACTGTGTCTGTTAATGTGATCTGCTGAGCCATATCGAACTTTTTTAAAAACCGTGAGACTAATACCCATTAGTATGGATAAAATAGAATAATTGCATCATTGTATCTGTTACTGGTTAGAAAGTAACGGAAGCTTACGAAATATTTAATTCAAGGAATCGACGCCTGACATGAAACACCTTACTTTATCGGGTCTATTAGCCGTATCACTCTTGGTTGGTTGTTCAAGTAGTGAAGAGATAGTGCCAGATGTACCACCATCGGTTCTCTACTCTGACGCTCAAGAATCACTGCAGAGCGGTAGCTGGCTTTCAGCAATAGAAAAGCTAGAAGCCCTAGACTCACGTTACCCATTCGGCGCCTATTCTGAGCAAGTACAGCTCGATCTGATTTACGCTTACTACAAAAATGATGACTTGGCACTTGGCCTCGCTACCATTTCACGTTTCCTACGTTTGAACCCAACGCATGAGAAACAAGACTGGGTTCTTTACATGCGCGGCTTAACGCACATGGCGCAAGACCGAAACTTCATGCACGATATTTTTAATATCGACCGTAGTGACCGAGATCCTGAACCAGTGAAACTTGCGTTTGCTGACTTCAAGCGACTACTCGAACGTTTCCCTAGTAGCCCTTATGCTGAAGATGCACAAAAACGCATGTTCGCACTTAAGAACCGCCTAGCAGAGTATGACTTAGCAACCGCTGATTTCTACCTACGCCGCGAAGCTTGGATTGCTGCGATCAACAGAACGCAAGAGCTGCAAAAAACTTACCCAGACACCATTGCTGCGCGTAAGTCTTTAGATATCCAGCTAAAAGCTTATCAACAACTCGGCCTAGATGACGCTGTGTTAAGAACAGAAAAGTTGATTGAGTTAAACCCACTACCTTAATCAAACCTCTTACATCTCAATCCTAAAAGCGCGCTAATTTACTAGCGCGCTTTTTTTCATCTACATATCGCAAACTTGATGGATCGCATAATACACGGTATCTTCAAAAGATAACTTTTAACAAAACATCAACATGGAGTGTGGATGTGAGTAGGTTGTTATTATTTATCTGGATATCGCTATTTAGCCACTTATCCTACGCATTAGAACTGTCTCCATTAAGCAATAAGCCTTACATGGGTGACTTGGATGTGCTCAAAACCAAAGGAACGGTTAGAGTGCTAGTGTCTGCCGATCTTGGTTTCTATTACATCGAGGATGGCAAGCCAAAAGGCATCGTGGCAGAAATGCTCTACCACTTTGAGAAAAGCCTTCGTAAGAAACATCCCTATCTCAATGTTCAAATCATCCCCGTGCAACGAGATGATCTACTTCCCTCTTTAGAGTCTGGCTATGGTGATGTCGCTGTCGCTAACCTAACGATCACCGATAAACGATTACGAACCATCGATTTTTCGGATCCGATGATTAAAGATGGTAAAGAACTCATTATCACAGGGAAAAAGGCCGAACCTATCACCGAAATCAAGCAATTGAGTGGCAAAGAGGTGTGGATACGAGCAAGCTCGAGTTACTTCGAGAGTGTACAAAGAGTTAATAAGGAGCTTAACGAGCTAGGTTTACCACCACTGCATGTCCACTTTATCGAGGAGTCATTACAAGACTACGAGCTGATAGAACTGGTTAACCAAGGTTATATACAAGGCACAATTCTGGATAACCATAAAGCCAAGCTCTGGATCGATGTAATGGAAAACATTCAAGTCCATAACGACTTACCTTTACGAGAAAATGGTCGTATTGCTTGGGCTTTAAGAAAAGACAGCCCTCAACTGAAGAAAGAGATAAACAAATACGTCAAGACCGCACGAACAGGCACCCTGCTTGGGAATGTCATCTACCAGAAATACATCGACAATACTCGCTGGTTAGGCCGAGCACTCAACCCCAATAAAGTAGACCGAGTAGCTAAACTCTCAGATGTCTTTGAAAAGTATTCGAGCAAGTATGAATTTGATCCTTTAATGATGTCAGCTCAAGGTTTCCAAGAATCAGGACTGGATCAGAGCCGGATTTCTCATCGCGGGGCTATTGGTGTGATGCAGGTATTACCGAGTACCGCCAAAGATAAAAACGTCAACATCAAGAACATCCATAAGGTGGATAACAACATCCATGCGGGTGTGAAGTATATGCGCTTTATCAAAGACCGATATTTTGACGACCCGGCAATATCACCCGACAATCAAATCTACTTTACCTTGGCTTCTTACAACGCTGGTCCTGCTAAGATCAGAAAGATGAGGAGCATTGCCAAGCAGAAAGGTTACAACCCAAACATCTGGTTTAAAAACGTAGAAATCATCACTCGCAAATACGTGAGTAAAGAACCCGTAACCTATGTTGCCAACATCAATCGTTACTTCGTAATCTATAAACAATTACAAGCTATCAATGCTATCCGAGAGGACGGCACAGCGAGATTACTGAACACTAACGACTAGGATCGCCTCCATCCCAGAGCTGGGGAGCCAAAGGTATTAGGTAAAGCTAAAAAACACAAAAGCCGCATAAGAATACTTATGCGGCTTTTGTTTATCTAATTCTGAAGAAGCTTATGTAGCGACCTATATTACAAGACCTATATCACAAAACACTATTGAGTAAATTTCAATCAAGTACTTTCCATAGGCTGTAGGACACCCCTAAAAACTGATTTAATTTTTAGCGAAGCCTTGCCTCCAAGTTATCGTTTTTCATAAGGATAACAAGCATTTTTCGCCAAAAAGATACTAAGACTTGCGTAAGATCACATTTGATTTTAATGCTTATCCCACCCAACCAAAACAAGATCTAGATCACATTCTTTATTCCTAAAAGTCGTAATCTGAAGTTAACCCATGAGGGATACAACAGAGGAAAACTTCTATGAAAATGAACATCACTGGTAAAAACATCGACATTACCTCTGCAATCCGTGATCACATAGAAAGCAAATTTAAAAAGCTAGATAAATGGCAAGTAGACATCATTGGCTGCCAAGCGAGCTTTAGCGAAGAACCAAACAAGAAGAAGAAATTTGAAGCGGTACTAACCGTACCAAAAGGCCAACTTGTTGCTTCATCAATCCATGACGACCTCTACGTAGCGATCAACGAAGTAGAACAAAAACTAGAGCGTCAACTCAACAAGCTACGCCATAAACCAGAAGCGCGCCGCGCTGAAAAGCCTGAAATCGAAGAGCTAGAAGCTGAAGTAGAATAAGGAAAGAGAACAGATTAAAAAATAGCGCCTCAGGGCGCTATTTTTTTGCTTGACGCTCGTAGCTCGCTTGCTTATTGTGTCTAAACATTCATAAAACAATCACTTTTTATGCACACTCAATCTTTGTTTATTTTTGACTTCTTTTTTCTTCCGTAAATCGGAGGCTAAGTCGTTTTAGAAAAACAAGTCAAAAACGAACAAGAAGCCTCCCACACTAGGGAGGCTTTTTTATAAGGACACATTTATGACTGACCGCTCAATTTCACTGGATGATATCCGCCTTCGTCTTAATGATTTAGACGACGAACTCCTGAAGTTACTTTCAGAGCGTCGCAAGCTAAGTATCGAAGTCGCTAAAAGCAAAGTAGAGACATCAAAACCAGTTCGTGATGCAGTACGAGAACAACAACTATTAGTTAAGCTGATCAACAACGGCAAAGATAAATACGAACTTGATGCGCAGTACATTACCAAGCTGTTTCACACCATCATCGAAGATTCCGTTTTACTACAACAGTCATACTTACAAAACCTAGCGAACCCGCAAAGCCGTAAACCATTGGCTCGCGTTGCATTCTTAGGTTCTAAGGGATCGTATTCTCACCTTGCGAGCCGCGAATACTTCAGCCGCAAGAATATGGAATTGATTGAGCTGAACTGTAATCACTTCAAAGAAGTCGCATCAACAGTAGAGTCTGGCCATGCCGACTACGGTGTCCTGCCGATTGAGAACACCAGTTCAGGGTCAATTAACGAGGTCTACGACCTGTTACAGCATACGACTCTATACATTGTTGGCGAACTTTCTCAACCGATTGAGCACTGCCTTGTTGCTAAAAGTGATATCCGTTTAGAAGACATCAAAACACTCTACTCGCACCCACAACCTCATCAACAATGCAGTGAGTTCTTGAGCCGCCTTAAGGGTGTCAACCTTGAGTCTTGCGCAAGCACCGCTGATGCAATGAAAAAAGTTAAAGAATTGGGTGGTAATGACGTAGCTGCTATTGGTAATGCATCGAGCGGTAAGCTTTATGGACTACAGCCAATCCAGAGCAATATTGCAAACCAAACAGAGAACCACACTCGTTTCATCGTTGTGGCGCGTAAGCCTGTTGAAGTATCGACTCAAATACCAGCGAAAACAACGCTCATCATGTCGACATCTCAAGAGGCGGGTTCTTTGGTAGAAACACTACTGATCCTGCAACGCTTAGGCATCAACATGACTAAGCTAGAATCTCGTCCTATCATGGGTAACCCTTGGGAAGAGATGTTCTATGTCGATTTAGAGGCGCATCTGGATTCAGATAATATGCAACAAGCGATAACGGAACTAACAGCCATTACTCGCCACCTTAAGGTGTTGGGTTGCTACCCAAGTGAGAACATCAAAGCGACTCAAGTTAAGTTGTCATAGCTGAAAGTGAGTATCAGCTTTTAGCTAACATAAGTATTTGGCCTACAGCAGGCCAAATACTTAAATCACCCTCTAGTCGAGTACTATTCTCGCTAAGAAAACTCACCCTAGCATGCCTGAAACACAATTCACTTGTTTCGCACATTCGGCACGCTTACTCTCTCCACTACTTGAGCCTTTCTAACAAAAACTCATTAGTGGCTTTTTTTATCAATAAAGACAAAACCTTACCCCCTTCACAGGAAATCATCGAACTACGTATAATTAATAGCGAGTAAGCATTAAGTAACATAAACTTATGCGCTTAATTTATAAATAGTGTTGTCATTAACTATGAAGCTAAGTACTAAAATCTTACTACTAATAGCCCCTGTGATACTGATCAGTACCGCGGCTTCTAGCTATATTATTTATTCGACGCAAAAAAGCAGTTTCATCAAACGCGAAGACAACGCACTTCAACTGAACATGGAAAAACTAGCCGGATACTTTCGCCAATCTCGTTCGTTCCTCAATAGCTACTCTTACACCTTGACCCAGAGTGATATGGTGAAGCGTTATTTTCTCACTGATCAAAATCTATCTCGCGATCTTGAACTGGTCAGTAATCTTCGAGAAGCCATTCATTTCCTGCAAGATGACGATGAAAGCTATACAGGTTTAGCGCTTCTTAATGGTGATCGAAAACTGCGTTATTACGCGGATAATAGCAATGACTCACGCACTCAGATTGACAGTAAGATATTGGAGTATGTTGACCTGCACTATCAAGACACCTTAGCAACATCGAGTACCAACTATATTCAAAACTCCCAAGGCGAAGGGATGTTGGTTCACTATGACAAGGTAGATAGAAAAGCGATTTTCCCAACCGTTAACAATCAACCCGACGATGTGTTCTTTGTTGTTGTCTCTGTCTCTCTCGACAAATTTAATGCGCTGAGAAAACAGATAGAGTTCGACTACCAAACCAGTTTATTCTTCACATCCATAGCGGTTTCTTTGGAAAATGATGTCACCCACTCAGTCAAGCTTGCTCCAGAACTGTACGCCACAGTCGATCCGGCGCAATTCCTATTAGAAAACAAGCTCGATTCAATTTGGAACAAGCTGAGTTTGTCGTTTGCCCTGTCTGCGTTTGTGACTGTCGCTCTGCTACTCATGCTTCTGTCTCGCACTGTGATTACTCCAATAACGCGGCTCGATCGACAGCTACAGCAAGTCGAAAAAAAACAACGTAAGAACATCGAACGCTTGGGCACTCGTGATGAGCTTGGCCGCCTATCACAGCGTTTTTATGACATGTACCAAGAGTTAGATAACACCTACCAACAGACCAAGCTCTTGGCCGAAAATGATCAGTTAACCCAAATAGCCAATAGGCATCAGTTTCAAACCTTCGTTCAGCAATCGTTGCCAAAACCGAGTTCGAATACCGAAACCTGGGTTCTCTATTTTGACTTGGACAACTTCAAGTTTGTGAACGACAAATACGGACATCAAATCGGCGACTCGATTCTGGTCTCTTTTGCTCAGCGTACTTCAGATATTTGTCGTCACTATAAAGAGGAGTTCGACGCTCATTGTATGCCAGCCCGACTTTCTGGAGACGAGTTCGTTGTCTACATTAACGCTCCTAGTCACCGAGGAAATGTCGCGCATCGATTCTCGAATGATTTACTGACTCCACTGCAAAAAGGTTTTGTCACCGAATCAGGCAGCTTTCCGATCACGGTCAGTATTGGTATTGCGACCTACCCTAATGATGGCAACTCAATCGAGAAGCTACTGTCCAACGCGGATACTGCGATGTACCAAGCCAAGCGTGCCGGTAAAAACCAATTTGCTGACTATTCACGGGATTTAGACAAAGCCATTCAGCGCCAAGCAGATATTGAACGTGCGCTTAGAGGTAAGAATTTTGATGATGAATTCAGGCTCGTTTACATGCCCTACATGGATTCCACCGGGACTGATGTTATTGGCGTTGAGGTGTTATTGCGTTGGAATTCAAAGCAACTTGGTTTGGTTCCACCAGATGAGTTCATTCCAATAGCCGAACAAACCGGGCTGTTTGAACATGTTGACCGCTGGGTAATACAGAATGCGTTTGCTTCATTCCATCGACTTCAGGCTCAATTTGATCACTCAATTCAATTGTCGATCAACCTATCTTCTGCTGGCATTGAAACCACTCATCTTGCGGGTTTCATTAAAGAACACGCGGAGTTAAATCGAATTCCACCAAGCCTAATCGATTTTGAAATCACTGAAACCTTTTACTCAGATTCACAAGGCTTTCCGTTGCTCAACCAACTCTCACTAATGGGCTATCGATTAGCGATTGACGACTTTGGATCTGGATATACTTCGATCACTCAACTGGTGCAGTATCCGACTCAAAAAATCAAACTAGATAAAGTCTTTTTAGACACCTTAATTGAAACCGATAATCAGAACATAGTAAAACCGATTATCGGGCTATGCCATGCTCAAGGCAAAAAGGTCACAGCCGAAGGCATCGAAACCGAAAGCATGCATCACTGGTTGCAAGATGCGCAGTGCGATATGCTGCAAGGCTATTACTTCGGTAAACCGATGCCATTGGAAGAACTGAACGAATGGTATCGACTACACCAACTCAATTTAATCGACAACAAAAAGAATCCAATACATGAAATCCGTCGTCATTGCGTCGCTGAACCCAGCTAAAATAAACGCCGTTAAAAGTGCATTCCTTTCTGCCTTTCCTGATTCTGAATTCGAATTCAAAGGTATCAGCGTCCCTAGTGGAGTGTCCGATCAACCGATGAGCAATGATGAGACTTATCAAGGCGCTCTAAATCGCGTTAACAATGCAATCCAAGAACTGCCAAATGCAGATTTTCATGTTGGGTTAGAATCTGGAATTGAAGGCAACGTTACCTTTGCTTGGATGATAATTGAAGCAAATGGTCAACGTGGCGAGTCTCGCTCTGCAAGCTTAATGCTACCACCTGTTGTGCTTGATAAACTAGAGTATGCAAACGAGTTAGGGGATGTGATGGATGAAGTGTTTGGTACCGACAATATCAAACAGAAAGGTGGTGCCATTGGCCTACTGACACATAACCAATTGTCACGCAGTTCGGTCTATCATCAAGCTTTAATTTTGGCTCTGATCCCATTTGTGAATCCTGAACACTTTCCTATTTAGTATTTGAGGCTTCCTTAAACTTCAAAAGATTCCAAGAACAATCTTCAGAAACAAAAAACGCTAACATCCAGTTAGCGTTTTTTATCGAATTCGTATTCATACTATCGCGTGATAGCTTAATTCCATTATTACTTTAGCAATAGGTCGGCGATCACGACTTTCTCTTGCTCAGATTTGGCCTTTAGCTCATTTGAGCCTCTGGTTATCGTCGCTACGCCTACGCCCAGCATTTGACTCACCTGTCGTTGAGACATATCGCCTTTCATCAGCTCACAGAAGATATTAATTCGAGCAACCAGAGCATCTCGCTCGTCTGGTGTCATCATCATAGTCAACAACAGCTCGTGCTGATCTTTTTCGACAGCCGTCTTTACCAAGTCCATCAGTTGTTGCCAATTATCATATTCAGGTTGTGATGCCATATCTCTACACTTACTTTTAAATTCTGACTTTAAAGAGTCGCTTAACGATTGAAAGCGTTTAACACTTTATACCGAAACACTTGATGCGATCCAATGTAAAAAGGCAGTAAGTGGAAATGGTTAGCACTCACTGCCTTTATTCTTACTCAGTTTCGGGCCAAATGCCGAAGGCTTAGTATTTCGTTTTTGCCTCATGGGGCGCTAAAAACGTCCCTTTCTCACCCAAGATATCTCGATAGTAGGTCTCAAACATCAAGATATTCTGAACGTAGCCACGTGTCTCTTTGAATGGGATCATTTCGATAAATGCAAAGGCATCGAGCTTTTCATCGCTGCGTGAACGCCACTGTTTCACACGGCTAGGTCCAGCATTATAAGCCGCAAACGCAAAGATACGGTTGTCATCATATTGAGCGAGTAAACCATCTAAGTAGTGACTGCCAATCTCAATGTTTTTGCCGACATCATAAAGATCATCGCTGCCCTGATACTTAATCTTATGTTTGTTCGCTGTGTATTGCGCCGTCTTGGGCATAATTTGCATAATGCCACGCGCGCCAACTGGAGAGCGAGCTTCTGAATCCATCGCACTCTCTTGTCTTGCTAAAGACATCAAAGTGATTGGATCGAGATCGTGCTTTTCAGCGTAGAAGTTAAACCACCACTTATGAGCTACAGGGAAGCGCAGCGCAATGTTATCCCACATCTTCGCAGAGATACTCGCTGTTACGGTAAAGTGATTCCAACGCTGTGTCGCAGCGTAAGCGGCAAGCATCTCTTTTTGCTCTTTATCTGCATTGGTCAGTAACCAGCGCCATTCACTTTTCGCTGCCGCAATTTTGTCTCGGTCAATCAGTTCACCAATACGCACCAAAGAGGTGTCGAATGGCTTCACTGTTTCAGCATTGTATTTAAGTGTCGATGTTGGATATTGAACTGGCTTACCTAACTGCTTAGCCGCAGCCACACTGTAGAAATTACGCTGACCCAAGATATCTGACAGTCGCTTATTGCCTTTGTCAGTATCGCCCGTCGCGATTTCAGCTCTGCCCTGCCAATATTGCCAACGAAGCGAAGCCTGATGTTTATCATCCAAGCGCGCTATCCACTCTTTCAAACCCGTCCAATCGGCATGTTGAATTGCTAAGCGAGCACGTCGTTCCAGCAGAACTTGCTTTGATGAACTCGCGAGCATTTTGTCGCGCCACACCATTAACTCTTCAGAGTCAGTGTTGATCAGACGAAACGTTAGGTAATCAGCGAGCTCTTGAGATTTCTCTTTCGAAAACTTCTGAGCCTTGATGACATCATCAAACACCTTTTGAGCACTGCTTGATGATTTCCTTGCTAGCTTCTCGAAAGCAAACTCGGTTTGAGCTTGGTAGAGTTCATTCGCTGGATGTTTTTTAGCAAACGCGAGTACATTTTCAGGCTTGTTGTACAACGCCTTCATCTGCTTCGCTTGAGCAATTGACTCATCATGATCCAATTGCTTAATCAGATAGCTCATTAACTTACCGTTACGGCCCTCGAACGCTAGCAGCATTCTATCCAGAATCAGCTCATCAGTTCTTAGCCCAGCTTGATCCCAGCTTTTAAATAAAGGGTCACAAGCGTCATCAACACCACTACCACTCAACCAAAGTTGTTTAGCTCCTTTAAAGGCAAGCTCTTGGTTACCTTGCTCGTAATGCGCTCGATAATAAATACATTGGTATTTTTCACTGACAGGCTCTTTGGTTTGAAACTCAAGGATCGTCTTCCACTGTTTTTGAGAAGCCAATGAGTCCAAATAAGGTGCGCGCATTCGATTGGATAAAGGCAATGCCTTGTTCTCTTCAATGAAAGCATCGACCTCAGCAGGTGTGCGATCACCTAAGCCAATCAGAAAGGCCCGATAATCGGTGTAAGGTGTTAAAGGGTATGTTTGAATTTTGTTACGCAGCGCGGAGTAAGCTTTTAGATCACGGCTGTCTAAAACCTCTTGCGCTTTGTCATAAACGTCACGCTGCATTTCAAGCTCGGATGCATTGCTAGCCATAGCGACCGGAGCCAGTGAAACCGAAGACAAAATTGCCGATGCAGCCACAGCAATTTTCGTATTACCAATGCGGAAAAACATTCGCTCTTTCCTTAGTGCGTGTATGAATACGTGAAGTCTATTTACGCCCGACATCACATCAAATGTAAAGGATTTGAGTGTAAATATTATTAATATTTAACACTTCGCCTCAGAAGCCCATTAAATATAGTTTTAATGACCAATGTGACAATAATAGGTAAGGATTTGTTCAAGAGTGGCTTTTCTGCCCTAGGAGTAACATCTTTGAGGATATTGGTATAAAATAGCAGACAATTTTGAACAATAATTAGGATCGATCGGCAATGGCTGAATACGTATATACCATGTCTCGGGTGAGCAAAACTGTTCCACCTAAGCGTCAAATTCTTAAAGACATTTCTCTTAGCTTTTTTCCTGGCGCTAAAATCGGTGTTTTGGGTCTAAATGGTTCAGGTAAATCTACCCTACTACGTATCATGGCTGGTATTGATACTGATATTGATGGTGAAGCACGTGCACAACAAGGCCTTAAAGTAGGTTATCTACCACAAGAGCCTGTGCTAGACGAATCAAAAACTGTTCGTGAAATCGTAGAAGAAGCGGTTTCTGACGTTGCTGACGCACTTAAGCGTATTGATGCGGTTTACGCAGCTTACGCAGAACCAGATGCAGACTTCGATGCACTGGCAAAAGAGCAAGGCGAACTAGAAGCTCTGATTCAAGCAAAAGACGGTCACAACTTAGAGACTGCTCTAGAGCGTGCTGCTGATGCACTTCGTCTTCCTGAGTGGGATGCGAAAATTGAATTCCTATCAGGTGGTGAGCGTCGTCGTGTTGCTATCTGTCGTCTACTTCTTGAAAAGCCAGACATGCTGCTTCTTGATGAACCAACCAACCACTTGGATGCAGAATCAGTAGCATGGCTTGAGCACTTCCTTGTTGATTACAGTGGTACTGTTGTGGCGATTACCCACGACCGTTACTTCCTAGACAACGCAGCTGGCTGGATTCTAGAACTTGACCGTGGTGAAGGTATCCCATGGGAAGGTAACTACACGTCTTGGCTAGAGCAAAAAGACGAGCGTCTTAAGCAAGAAAAAGCGGGCGAAAGCGCACGTCAAAAGACAATCGAGAAAGAACTTGAATGGGTTCGTCAAAACCCTAAAGGCCGTCAAGCTAAGTCTAAAGCTCGTATGGCTCGTTTTGAAGAATTGACAACTGGCCAATACCAGAAGCGTAACGAAACCAACGAACTGTTCATCCCGCCAGGTGAGCGTCTAGGTGATAAAGTTCTTGAAGTGAACAACCTGACTAAATCGTTTGGTGATCGCGTTCTTATCGACGACCTATCGTTCAGCATGCCTAAGGGCGCAATCGTCGGTATCGTTGGTGCCAACGGTGCAGGTAAATCAACACTATTCAAGATGCTAAGCGGTGCAGAACAGCCAGATTCAGGTACAGTTGAACTAGGCGAAACCGTTAAGCTTGCTTCTGTTGATCAGTTCCGTGACAGCATGGACGACACTAAGACAGTATTCCAAGAGATCTCTGAAGGCGCTGATATCATTAAGATCAACAACTTCGAAATCCCTGCGCGTGCTTACTGTTCTCGTTTCAACTTTAAAGGCAACGACCAACAGAAGATCATCGGTGAGCTTTCTGGTGGTGAACGTAACCGTGTTCACTTAGCGAAACTGCTAAAAGCGGGCGGTAACGTACTGCTACTCGATGAGCCTACCAACGACCTTGACGTTGAAACGCTACGTGCTCTTGAAGAAGCACTGCTTGAATTCCCGGGCTGTGCAATGGTTATCTCGCATGACCGTTGGTTCCTTGACCGTATTGCGACCCATATCTTAGACTACCGTGATGAAGGTCAAGTTAACTTCTACGAAGGTAACTATACTGAGTACACTGAGTGGCTTAAGCAGACTCTAGGCGCACAAGCGGCAGAGCCGCACCGTATCAAGTACAAGCGTATAGCTAAGTAAATAAGCTTGTATTTTGAACAAAGGCCGCGATAATAGCGGCCTTTGATATATCTGGCTTACGTGTAATGCATCGATATAGAGAGATTACTTATGGTTGAAAGACGTCAATTTTCACGAGTTATTTATCAAGTCCCTACTGAGGTCTCACAAGGACAAGTAAATATATCAGGCTCAGTGCAAGACTTATCACTCCATGGTTTACTCATTCAATGCAATGAATCAAAACAACTTAGCCATGATGTCCCTGTTCAAGTGAGCTTTAAGCTCGAAAACAGTGATATCAATATTCAGTTAGAAGCAACGATAGTCTCTACCATCAATACCTCAATGCGTTTACGCATAGAGCATTTAGATATTGATAGTATCAGCCACCTTAAGCGACTTGTGGAGCTTAATGTTGGCGACGATGAACTGCTTTATAGAGAGATTGAACACCTTACCGACTTAGGTAGTAAGTGACATCTCCATTACCCTTTTTCTATTAGAAGCATTTAGTTAATACAGAACCATGTCTAAAAAACTATCCATTACTATTCCCTCCAGTCAGGGGGAACAGACGTTTTACTTCGGCCGTAAAGCCGTGCTCATTTGCACTACTGCCATTTTTTCAGTACCGCTATTGATTGGCGGAGCGGCGTACATGCACTTCGAGAGTAAACAAGAACTCGCACTGCAAGCGGGTGATGCCCAACAGTTGATTGAAACACTGATTGTTGAAAAAGAACAAACAGAATTTCTTTATGCTGAGCAAGTAGAAACCAACCATTCGCTATCGCAAACACTGACCGAGAAAGAAGGCACGATTCAGCTACTTGGTAAGCGTGTATTCGATGTGGAATCAGTACTGGGTCTTGCTGATGAAGATCTGCTTACCGATGATATTTCTTTAGAAGATCGCATTGATGCGGCTGCAGTCGATTCAGCAGTAAGAGCCACAATGTTCCGCTTGATTCCAAACGACAGTCCGATGGCTTATCAACGTATATCTTCTTCTTATGGTAGCCGCACTAACCCTATTTCAGGGAAACGCCATGTACATACTGGTATCGATCTAACGTGTAAGCGTGGTGAAGATATTGTCGCGCCCGCAGATGGAGTCATTGAAACGGTACGCCCAAGTAAAAAAGGCTTCGGCAACTTTATTACTATGCGTCACTCGTTTGGTTTCATGAGTTCTTATGCGCACCTACAGAAGTTCAAGGTACGTAGCGGTCAGTTTGTGAGTAAAGGCGATGTGATTGCGAGCTGTGGTAACTCAGGTAACTCAACCGGC
This sequence comes from Vibrio sp. 10N.247.310.23, assembly GCF_041467155.1. NCBI lineage: Bacteria > Pseudomonadati > Pseudomonadota > Gammaproteobacteria > Vibrionales > Vibrionaceae > Vibrio > Vibrio sp. 10N.247.310.23. The sequence goes on from NZ_JBFSTZ010000033.1 coordinate 18,366, forward strand.
CCACACTTGCATTATGAAGTACGCTTCCTTGGTCGTTCATTGAACCCTCAATACTTGATGGATTGGACACCGGAAAACTTCAACTACGTGTTCGAGAAAGAGAAAAAGGTTAAGTGGGGCCCACTAGTTCAGCTGATTGATAATGTGGTTCGCTTGCAGATCAACCTGACTAACGTGCCTTACATTAGCTCGACCATCGACACCGTATCGAGTGAAGATAGCAAAAAACCTATCACGACTAACTAGTTGTTAATAGCTAAGACCTGTTGATTTGGCCTATGATGGTCTAATTGCTTTTAGTCTACTGTAGGCAAAATGCTTTCATAGCGTTCAGCACAAACAAAAAGAGCGACCAGATGGTCGCTCTTTTTTATGATTTCAAATCAGTATTAACCACGATGAATCGAGTCATGTGCTTGTTTTAGAAGACTTTGGCTCTCTTGCAAGAATTGTTGTGAGTAGTCACCAAACCAATCACTCACTTGGTTGAAGCTCTCAACAAACTTAGCCTTATCTTTGCCATCTAGGATTTCTAACGCTTCTCCGAAACAGCTATGGAAGCGTCGAATCATCTCTATATTCTCATCCGAAGACAGAATGATATCACCGTACAAGTTCGGGTCTTGAGCAAATAGACGACCAACCATCGCAATCTCAAGTCGGTAGATTGGTGAGCTTAGCTTCAGAAGCTGATCAATATTCGGGTTCTCTTTACTCAGGTGTAAGCCGTAAGCAAAAGAGGTGAAGTGACGAAGTGCTTGAATCAAGGTCATGCCGTGATCGTGTTCAGCTGCATCCATCTGGCAAAGGCTCGCGCCCCAAATACCAAATTGATTCAGTAGCCATTGGTAACTTTCAGAACCACGACCATCACTGTAAACAATCACCTGCTTAGCAAGGCTAGGAACATCAGGGCCAAACATTGGGTGCAATCCAACTACTGGGCCTTGATGCATGTTCATCATTGCTTGTAGAGGTTTAGATTTAATTGACGTCAAATCACATAGAATACAATCGCTTGGTAGATTACCTAGCTTCGCAATCACACCTTCCGTTAGGTGAATTGGAACCGTAACAACCACAAGCCCAGCATTATCTAAGATTTCGTCGGCCTTATCCCAATCTTGGCTGCCAAGGATTTTTACTTCGTAGCCAGACAGTTTGAACATACGACCAAACAAGCCACCAAGTTGACCATTACCACCAACGATAACCACTGAACGTAACTCTGGGTTAAGACACTTAAAGCCAGAATCTTTCTCGCTGGCATAAGACTCACGCATAGTACGACGCAAAATATCTTCGATTAACTGTGGTGGAACCCCTATTTTCTCAGCTTCTTGACGACGAGATGCCAGCATCGCAGCTTCACGCTCTGGTACATAAATAGGTAAACCATGTTCACTTTTTACTTCGCCTACTTTCTCTACTAGAGCAAGGCGTTGAGCCAGTAAATCCAACATTTGTTTATCGACAGCATCGATTTGGTCGCGTAATTCGTTCAGTTCAACGGCCATTTTATTCCTTACTAATCTATAAGCCCGTGCCAATCTATAAGCCCACAATCACGTAGGTTCGCTAGCAACAGATCTTAAAATGCCTCATTAGATGAGGCACTTAAATTTAAACTCTGACTAACCTTTCAAGCGGTTCTCTAAGAACGGGACTAATTCCGTATGTGCATGTTTTAATAGTGCCTCAGTTGAATCCCAATTGATACACGCGTCGGTAATAGAAACGCCGTATTTCATCTCATTGAGAGGTATATCCGAAGATTGGTTTCCTTCGTTAATATGGCTTTCAATCATAAGGCCGATAATCGATTTGTTGCCTTCACGAATTTGGTGAATCACATCTTCTGCAACTAAAGGTTGGCGACGGAAATCTTTACGAGAGTTCGCGTGGCTACAGTCGACCATTAGCGCTGCCTCTAAGCCAGATTTACCCAGCTCTTGCTCACATTCGTGTACCGATACTGAATCGTAGTTCGTCTGCTTACCGCCACGTAAAATCACGTGACCATTTGGGTTACCTTGCGTTGTTAGTAGTGCAACTTGACCTTCGCGGCTGATACCCATGAAACGGTGGCTAGAAGAAGCCGCCTGCATTGCATTGATTGCAGTGCCTAGGTTGCCATCGGTACCGTTTTTAAAACCGATTGGCATTGAAAGACCACTTGCCATCTCACGGTGAGTTTGAGATTCAGTCGTACGTGCGCCAATTGCCGCCCAGCTGAAGGTATCTGCTAGGTATTGCGGGCTGATTGGATCTAATGCTTCAGTCGCCAATGGAATTTCCATCTCAGCGAGTTCAACAAGTAGCTCACGACCCACATGCAGACCATGCTCAATATCGAAAGTGCCGTCTAGATGCGGGTCATTGATCAAACCTTTCCAACCTACAGTGGTACGAGGTTTCTCAAAGTAAACACGCATAACAATATACAGTTGATCGCTAAGTTGCTCAGATAAGGCTTTAAGGCGTTTCGCGTACTCTTTCGCAGCTTCAATGTCATGGATAGAACATGGGCCACATACAACAAGCATGCGATGATCTTTCTTATGAATGATGTTTGCGATAGTTTGACGAGACTCTTGAATGAAACGACGAGCATTATCACTCAAAGGCAGTTTTGCTTTTAACTCCTCAGGAGTAATCAGTACCTGTTCGTCGATGATATTGACATTGCTTAATTCACTTTTCTGCATAACTCAACCTGTATATTTATTTTTACACCCAACATTTCCGTTTGGGTTAACAATCTTTAAAAACACAATAACAGCTAAAAAATCGATTGCAAGTGTAAACAATAAAAAACATTGGGTGTAAATTTTATTTTACATATTAAATTTAACTCACTCTAAGAGATAAATAGGTTTAAACCACGGATCACACATACAAAAAAGGCGATATTTATCATATCGCCTTATCTAAAATTATAATGTGTTTATTTATCACTCACTGCCTAGCATTCGCTTAATCGTCTCTGAGGTCTTTTTCCACCTAGCATCCGAGTGAAGTGTCGACAAATCAAAGCTGTGTTTTTTAAGCAATGAGTTGGCTAAAGGCACCTCTTGAATCGCTAAGTGATCCAGAGCTTCAATTTGTGCATCTCGTTTATTACACATCAACACCATGTCACAACCTGCATTCAAGGCCGCTTTCGCTCTGTCGGCTGGTCCGCCCATAATGGCAGCGCCTTCCATCGTTAAATCGTCAGAGAATACCAAGCCTTTAAACCCAAGCTGCTGCTTCAATACTTTCTGTAGCCAATACTGTGAACCACTCGCAGGTTGATCATCATAGTGAGAGAAAACCACGTGAGCTGGCATCATGGCATCCAATATTCCAGCTTCAATTTGCGCCTTGAAGATTGCCATGTCTGTTTCAAAGATGTCGTCTCTAGGGTCATATGGCGTCTCTAAGTGTGAGTCAGCAATCACGCCACCGTGTCCAGGGAAGTGCTTGCCTGTCGTCGCCATGCCAACCGACTTCATGCCTTTGATGAAAGCGCTGCTATGACGAACAATAGTATCAATATCTTCGCCAAACGCTCGGCTACCAATCGCTTTACAGTCATGGCCTTTGTCTAATACTGGCGCAAAGCTCAGATCGATATCGTGGGCAATCAATTCTGCCGCCATCAGCCAGCCAGCCTGTTCTGCTAAATGTTCACCGTTATTCTTAGTCGCGAATTCTTGAGCAGCTGGGATAATTGAAAAGCCATCGCGGAAGCGCTGAACTCGACCACCTTCTTGGTCAACACCAATCAAAATAGGACGTTTCGCTACCTTACGAATTTCTTTGTTTAACGCCGATAACTGTTTGCTATCGTGGTAGTTTCGAGCAAATAAGATGAGACCACCAACAGTTGGGTGCTCTAAAATTTCTCTGTCTTCAGCTGTCAGCTCGTAGCCTGCAACATCAACCCACAACGGTCCCATATTTATCCCTTATTAAACCTAATTTCATAAACTTCCCGAGATTATTCTCTTTAAATTTGCTTTACAATGTTTTTAAACCAATCTGTGGAAGACTTTAAGAATGCAGTGCAAGAGCTTAGAAATAGATCATAAAGAACTGTATATCGGTGTGATGTCAGGGACGAGTATGGACGGTGTTGATACTGCCTTAGTGTCGATTGAAGATACGCGCATCACATTGCTTGCTCATGATGAGTTCCCAATGCCTGACGACCTCAAAGCGCGTCTACTTGAAGTCTGTATTGGTCAGAAAACCGATTTGATTGCCATTGGCGAACTCGACCACCAGCTTGGCCATCTGTTTGCTGATGCGGTTCTGCAACTTCTCGAAAAGTCAGGCACACCAGCACCTTCTGTAACTGCGATAGGTAATCATGGTCAAACAGTGTTCCACCAGCCAACAGGCGATTCGCCATTTACCATGCAGTTGGGTGATGCCAACATCATTGCCGCTAAAACACAGATTCAAACGGTTGCCGATTTTCGACGTAAAGACATGGCATTAGGCGGACAAGGTGCGCCATTAGTCCCCGCCTTCCACCATACGATTTTCCACCCGCAAGACAGCTCGGTTGTGGTGTTGAATATTGGTGGTATCTCGAATATTTCAGTGCTGCGCCCTAATCAGCCAACGCTTGGTTATGATACAGGTCCGGGCAATATGTTGATGGACGCTTGGGTTGATAAACACACGGGTGAGAAGTTTGACCGTGATGCGCAATTTGCGCTTAAAGGTCAACTCAATCAAGCTTTACTCGAACAGTTGTTAAATGAGTCTTATCTATCTCAAATGCCACCGAAAAGTACTGGTAGAGAACTATTCAACCTACCTTGGCTAGAGCAACAATTAACAGAATTTAAAGATCTTGCAGTAGAAGATGTTCAGCGCACGCTTTGTGAATACACCGCATTGACGATAGCCAATGAAGTGGAGACTTATCGCTTGGGTAACCAGCCTGCACTGTATGTGTGTGGCGGTGGTACAAGAAACCCATTGTTGATGAAGAGGCTGTCTGAACTGCTTCCAAGTTGGGAGGTTGACTCAACCACCAGTAAAGGCGTGGATGCCGATTACATGGAAGCAATGGCCTTTGCGTGGCTTGCTCAGCGTCATGTTCATAAACTGCCAAGCAATTTACCAGAAGTGACTGGCGCAAGCAGAGCGGCCTCTCTAGGCGTTCTCTATCGAGCTGACTAAACAACTTTAGAACCATCATTTTAGAATCACCATTTAAGGATCATTATGAGTAACGACGCTCTCATATCAGCGCTCTCGCACCTCGTTTCGGAGGGGAGAAACCCTGACACTATGGATATTGATCTGCTCACCTCTCTCGAAGTGGTTGAAAAGATTAACCAACAAGACAAACAAGTCCCACTGACGATTGAAGCGGAACTGCCACAGATCGCGAAAGCGGTCGATAAAATTGCTCATGCCTTTCAAAACGGTGGTCGACTGATTTATATGGGCGCAGGCACCAGTGGTCGATTGGGTGTTTTAGATGCATCAGAATGCCCTCCGACTTTCGGTGTTTCAGACAAAATGGTTATCGGCTTAATCGCTGGCGGACCAGAAGCGATTTTAAAAGCCAAAGAGGGAGCGGAAGATTCGCTGACTCTCGGTATTGAAGACCTGAAAGCCATTCAATTTACAGAAAATGATGTCGTGGTAGGTATTGCTGCGAGCGGTCGCACACCTTACGTGATTGGTGCACTCAACTATGCCAATCAGCTTGGCGCAGTAACGGTTGCATTATCTTGTAACCCTGACTCTCCAATTGCTGAAATCGCTCAAATCGCAATTAGCCCGGTGGTTGGCCCAGAAGCATTGACTGGTTCAACACGACTCAAATCAGGTACAGCACAAAAGCTGGTGCTTAATATGCTGACCACTGCCAGCATGATTCGCATTGGTAAGAGCTACCAAAACCTTATGGTCGACGTAAAAGCGACCAATGAAAAGTTGGTTGCCCGCGCCGCTCGTATCGTTATCCAAGCAACGGAGTGCGATAAAGCACTGGCGGTGTCGACACTTAAAGCGACTGATTACGATGTGAAGTTATCTATTTTGATGATTCTAACAGGGCTAGATTTAGAGTTAGCCAAGGCTCAGCTTGATAAGCAAAACGGCTTTTTAAGAAAAGCTGTAGAGAATAACCAGTAACCTAGACTCTGCTGTTGAGTGTTACTCCGGCTACCGACAAAAAGACCAGTACACACGCGGTACTGGTCTTTTTTAGTTTTAATTTATCATCGCTAGCTTGGGCTTAGTAGTCGTTTGAGAACTCGTCCCAGCCGCGTTGCCATTCCATACGGAAACGTTGAGCGTCTTCCGTACCAGAACACACGCCTTCATACACCTGACCAGATAAACCAATCTGATAAGCATGGTTCGGATTACAATATTCAGTCACACCTAGGTGATAACCTTCTGTGTAACTCGCTTGATCGACTGCGCCAAGCTCAGTCATCTCTGAATACGAACGCTGAGTGTGGCCTTTGATACCATCACGATAGCCAATCTCTTGCCAATTGCCTTCAGCTGCTAAATCTTGAACATTGGCGCTGCATCCTGCAAGGCTAAATGCCACGGCGAATAGTACGATTATTTTTTTCATTTCAATCCTTTATATTGTTACTTCACCACTTTCTGACGAAGCGCTGCCTTTGTGGTGATTCTCCGCTGAACGCCTATAGATGTCCACTTATTGTCTAATGTTCGCCACTTTAGGTTCATTCCGACCACTCAGAATCAATAGTCGCCGTTAAGCCAACTCAAACAACCTCTCTATAGAGCTAATAGGCCTCTCGATAGAAATATCGGCCACTCAGCACAGTGAACAAACCACTAAATCAGTTATAACACCGCTAAATTGGCTATTCGACCACTCACTCTCGTAGCGGAAGTTTCTTCTCATCGACTCCTTTAATATACACCCTGACTTAATTAATACATTCAGGGATAACAAATTATGATGTGGTTTCTTACCTGTGTCGCAGCACTCATTGGTGGCTACTTTATTTACGGAACCTTTATCGAGAAGATTTTCGGTATCAATGAAAAACGCCAAACACCTGCTCACACTAAGCAAGATGGCGTGGACTACGTTCCAATGTCGACACCAAAGGTTTACCTAGTTCAGCTGCTTAACATCGCAGGTGTAGGTCCAATCTTCGGCCCTATCATGGGTGCCCTTTATGGTCCAGCAGCAATGCTTTGGATCGTTCTAGGTTGTATCTTCGCAGGTGCAGTACACGACTACTTCTCAGGTATGTTATCTATCCGTAATGGCGGAGCTTCGGTTCCAACCATCACTGGACGTTACCTAGGCAATGGCGCAAAACACTTTATGAACATCTTTGCCATTGTTCTACTGCTTCTTGTTGGTGTGGTATTCGTATCTGCTCCAGCAGGTATGATCACTAACCTAGTGAACGACCAAACTGATTTCGCGATGTCTGCAACTACGATGGTTGTTATCATCTTTGCTTACTACATCATCGCAACGATTGTCCCTGTCGATAAAATCATTGGTCGCTTCTACCCACTGTTCGGTGCACTGCTTATCTTTATGTCTGTTGGCCTAATCACTGCGATTGGTCTATCTGACAAACACCAAATCATGGGGGGCTTTGAGATCAGCGACATGTTCACCAACATGAACCCGAATGACCTACCACTTTGGCCTGCTCTCTTCATCACTATCGCATGTGGTGCTATCTCTGGCTTCCACGCCACTCAGTCTCCTCTGATGGCGCGTTGTATGGAAAACGAGAAGAACGGTCGCTTCGTATTCTACGGCGCAATGATTGGTGAAGGCATCATCGCTCTAATCTGGTGTGCACTTGCTCTGTCTTTCTTCGGTTCGGTTGAGTCTCTGTCTGACGCAATTGCAAACGGCGGCCCAGGTAACGTAGTATACAGCGCTTCATTTGGTCTACTGGGTGTATTTGGCGGTATCCTTGCTTTCCTTGGCGTGGTTATCCTACCAATCACTTCTGGTGACACAGCGTTCCGTTCAAGCCGTCTTATCCTTGCTGAATACTTCAACATGGAACAGAAAACACTGCGTAACCGTCTACTAATGGCGTTACCACTGTTCGTTATCGGTGGCATCCTGACTCAAGTTGATTTCGGTATCATCTGGCGCTACTTCGGTTTTGCTAACCAATCAACAGCAGTCATGATGCTATGGACAGCTTCGGCTTACCTACTTCGTCACAATAAACTGCACTGGGTAACAACGGTTCCAGCTGTGTTCATGACATCTGTGTGTATCACATTCATCCTGAACAACAGCCAACTGGGCTTCGGTCTACCAATGCAGCTTTCAACCATCATCGGCGTGGTGAGTGCATTCGGAATTGCGGCTTACGTTATCAAAATTTCAAAAGGCAAAGGCGATATCGACCTTGCTGATGAAGAAGAAAAAGAAGCAAAAGGCGTCACCAAAACCGCCTAGTTCTTTCAGACTCTTGAGAACAAGAGACACGTCTTCATAGAGAGACAAAAGAACAAGCCAAACACACTTCGCTTGCTCCCGTATCACCCAGTGATTCGTGGAAATTAAGACTAAAGCCCGTCCTCTGTGATGGGCTTTAGTGTTTTCAGGCGTTAGTGCTTTCGACTCTGGGAAGCGAATATAACCTACGAAAACACAAGCAAAGCTACCGTTACCAAGCAATGAGCTTTACACTTAACAAGCGTCTCAATAGGTGAAAATATGGAACTCATTCTCTCTCTGCTGCAACAAACCTGCGTCTACTTAGTGATTGCTTACATGCTGAGTAAAACCCCACTGATTCTCCCTTTGTTGAGCATCTCATCTCGCTTAAGCCATAAGATCAGCTGCTACGTTCTGTTTTCCCTGTTCTGCATTATGGGTACCTATTTCGGACTGCAGATCAATGATGCCATCGCCAACACGCGTGCGATGGGTGCGGTAATGGGAGGTCTGTTTGGCGGCCCTGTCGTTGGCTTTGCCGTCGGCTTTACTGGTGGAATTCACCGTTACTCATTAGGCGGCTTCACAGACTTGGCTTGTGCGATTTCAACCACAGCAGAAGGCTTGATTGGCGGCCTGTTACACGTTTATCTCGTGAGAAAGAACAAAGCCAGCCAACTGTTTAATCCGTTAGTGGTTTTCTCGGTAACCCTGTTTGCAGAGATCATTCAGATGCTGATTCTGCTGGCGGTCGCAAAACCCTTCGAACAATCCTATGCTCTGGTCTCCGATATTGCGGCGCCAATGATCATCGCTAACTCGGTCGGTGCAGCACTGTTCATGAGCATCATCCAAGACAGAAAAACCATCTTCGAAAAGTACTCGGCTACCTTCTCACGCCGCGCACTGACCATTGCCGAACGTTCGGTGGGTATTTTGCATGGTGGGTTCAATTCCGATAACGCACAAAAAATCGTACGTATCGTTTATGAAGAGACCAACGTAGGGGCGGTAGCGATTACCGACCGAGAGAAAATCCTCGCGTTCGTTGGTATTGGTGATGAACACCATATTCCGAACACCCCGATTTCATCGCAAAGCACGCTCACTTCGATGGAACAGAACGACATCATCTACCTTGATGGCAAAGAGAACCCATACCAATGCTCCTTGTCGCAGGATTGTAAATTGGGTTCTGCGTTGATTATTCCATTGCGCGCGGGTAACGAAGTGGTCGGCACCATCAAGCTCTATGAGCCAAAGCTGAAACTATTCTCAACTATCAATATGTCGATGGGTGAAGGTATCGCTCAACTATTATCGAGCCAGATCCTATTTAGCAACTACCAGCAGCAGCAAACGCTACTGACACAAGCAGAAATCAAACTGCTGCACGCTCAAGTGAACCCGCACTTCTTGTTCAATGCGCTTAATACTATCAGCGCAGTAACACGTCGTGACCCAGATAAAGCTCGAGAGTTGATTCAACACCTGTCTCACTTCTTTAGAAGCAACCTAAAGCAGAACATTAACACCGTGAAGCTCAAAGACGAACTGGCACACGTCAACGCTTACCTGACCATAGAGAAAGCACGCTTTACCGATCGACTAGAAGTGGAATGGGATATCGACCCGCAGTTATATGAATCTCAATTGCCGAGCTTTACCCTGCAACCGCTGGTAGAAAACGCCATCAAACATGGGATATCTAATATGTTGGAAGGCGGTAAAGTAAAGATCTCTAGCGAGGCTTTCGAGGGTGGGTTCAAGTTAACCGTTGAAGACAATGCAGGTAATTATCAGAAGCCATCTCAAGATCATGTAGGATTAGGGATGGAAATTGTTGATAAACGACTCACTAATTTCTTTGGACAAGATTCAGCACTAAAAATAGAATCTCAACCACAGCAATTTACTCGAATGAGCTTTATCATACCTATACTCAAATAATGGTATTTTCGGAGACGGATCGCTCCGAGTTGAAACATTTAGAAGCAGACATTTAAAAGATAAGCGTGAACCAAGCAGGGATAGAACCAAGATGAAGATTGTAGGATGTTAAAGGCACTAGTTATCGATGATGAGCTTTTTGCTCGCGAAGAGCTGATTGAGCTGCTGACCGAAACCGGAGAAGTGGAAATCATAGGCCAAGCGAGTAACGCGATCGAAGGACTGAAACAGATCAACCTACTCAAGCCTGATGTCGTGTATTTGGATATCCAAATGCCGCAGGTTACTGGGATTGAGCTGTTAAGCATGCTTGACCCAGATACCATGCCCTACGTGGTATTCGTCACCGCCTACGACCAATATGCGATTCAAGCCTTTGAAGATAACGCTTTTGATTACCTACTTAAGCCAGTCGAGCCTTGTCGATTAAACAAGAGCGTTTGTCGCCTGAATAAGGTCATCAAACAAAATCAGAAAGCACCAGAACAGAACATCTCAGCGATTGCTCCCTGTCACTTAGAGCAAATCCCATGTATTGGTCATAACCGCATTGTGATCATGGCAAGCCAAACGGTAGAGTGCGCCTATTCCGATATCAGTGGTGTGCATGTTCGTAGCTCATCGCAAACCGCAACCTCACAGTTAACACTAAAGATCTTGGAAGAAAAGACCGATTTGATCCGCTGTCATCGACAGTATTTGATCAACATAAAATCGATCCAAGAGATCAAACTGCTAGAAAATGGATTAGCAGAGATCATTACCCTGACTGGCTTTGAAGTCCCGGTGAGTCGTCGTTATTTAAAGACTTTAAAAGAGCAACTCGGTCTCCAGTAACGCGTTAGAATTAGACGCCTTGTTCCAAAGCACGATCAAAAAAGCCAACGTATCAACGTTGGCTTCCTGCTGTTTACAAATCAATAGTGTTTGCAAATCGATAGTGTTACGCATCGATCTTGTCACCAATCAATAGAGATTAGTCGACTTGCTTAATCTGTAGCTCTTTTGGTACTTCAAAGAACATGTTCTCTTCACGACCTTGAATCTCTTCAACGTCAGTCGCACCTAGCTCACGAATACGATCTAGAATTTGGTTTACCAGCTCTTCAGGAGCAGAAGCACCGGCTGTTACACCGATTTTCTTTTTCCCTTCAACCCACTCGGTTTGAATGTCTTCAGGACAGTCAGTTAGGTAGCCTGGTGTGCCTAGTTTCTCAGCTAGCTCTTTTAGACGAGTTGAATTCGATGAGTTCTTAGAACCAACCACTATCACCACATCAACGTCATTCGCCATCTCACGCACAGCGTCTTGACGGTTTTGAGTCGCGTAACAGATGTCGTCTTTACGTGGGCCTTGAATCTCAGGGAACACTCGACGTAGCTCTTCAATCACATCTGCAGTTTCATCTACTGATAGCGTAGTTTGGCTAACATAGTGCAGGTTACTTGGATCATTCACCACGAGGTTCTGTACGTCCTCTGGTCTTTCAACCAAGTACATACCACCAGTTTGGCTCGCGTACTGACCCATAGTGCCTTCCACTTCAGGGTGACCTACGTGGCCAATCAGTACCACTTCCATATGTTTGCGGCTCGCACGAGCAACCTCCATATGAACTTTAGTCACCAAAGGACACGTCGCATCAAATACCGTTAACTCACGCTCTTTCGCTTCTTTACGAACCGCTTGAGAAACACCGTGAGCCGAAAAGATCACGATGTTGTCGTCTGGCACCTCACTCAGTTCTTCGACAAAAATAGCACCACGCTGCTTGAGCCCCTCAACAACAAAGCGGTTGTGTACCACTTCATGGCGAACATAGATCGGTGGCTGATACATTTCGAGTGCACGCTCTACGATGCTGATCGCACGATCGACACCGGCACAAAAGCCACGAGGGTTAGCTAACATTATTTTCATTTCATTGCTCATCATTTACCGCGGTACTAAGGTTGCTTCTATAGAGTTCGCCGTCAGCGAGGTTCGCATTCTACAGTGAAGCGTCTAGACAGTGAAGCTCTGGGTGAGATCACAGCTGTAAGGCTATCTTATTCTAGCGTGAAGACAGCTATTCTAACGTTAAGAGAGTTATTCTACCGTTAAGATATTGACGTCAAAGCTAACGTCTTGACCAGCGAGTGGGTGATTAAAATCAACCGTCACTGAATCACCTGCGATCTCAGTAATAATACCTGGAATTTCAATACCGTCAGGACCTGAAAATGCCATGATAGTGCCCACTTCAACTTCAGAGTCGCCAACAAACTTAGCACGATCCATATAGTGAATATGATCTGGGTTTGGCATACCAAACGCGTCTTCCGCCTTCAGTTCGATAGACTTTTCAGTGCCGGCTTCAAGTCCAAGTAAGCACGCTTCAAAGTTCTCACTTAGGCTGCCATCACCCATGACGAACTTCGCTGGTTTGCCCATGTTCTCCGTACTATCGGCAACTGAACCATCCTTCATTTTAATCGTAAAATGTAGAGTTACTGCTGAATCATTTTTAATTGCTGCCACGTTACTTTCCTTAGACTTCTTTATTATTTGAGGATGCGCTGTGCTTTGCTTCCTTGTTGACTGAAGCATAAAAAAAAGCGCCGTCGGAATCAACCGACAGCGCTTAGGGCTATTCTATTCTGTGAGTCATAGACTGACTTTGAAGCAAGCTATTTGCTTTCGTCTTTCTTACGGAAACCATCTAAGATGATCATCGCAGCACCGATACAGATTCCCATATCCGCTAAGTTAAATGCAGGCCAGTGGTAAGTGCCCCAGTAGAAGTCTAAGTAATCGACAACAAAGCCATGTACGACTCGGTCAAACACATTACCTACTGCACCACCAATGATGATCGCATAAGCAATGTTATTCCACTTCTCTGTTGCTGGTAGTTTGCTCATCCAGTACGTCAGCATACCTGTTACCGCAAATGCGATACCCGTAAATAACCAACGCTGCCAACCACTTTGATCACTCAAGAAGCTAAACGCTGCACCGTAGTTATGCACGTACAAAAAGTTAAAGAATGGCAGCACCTCAATACGGTTTGCCCAACCATAACCCATATTGTCCATGACAAAGAGTTTAATGCCGATATCAGCCAAGAAGACCAATAGAGCCAGCCATAACCAACGTACACCAGATTGTTTTAACGAAACTTCACTCATTTCTATTCCTAGTATTTACGAAGTTGGTATTCATTGTTAGTCACCTTACGTGACCTTGATTACCAACTTGGTTAAACACATTTCCTATAACTAAAAATAACCCCAGTTGATACTGGGGCTATGATTTTTACAAAAAGTTCAGTCTTTCTCTGAGTCGTTATGCGAACTTACGCACTTCGCCTTCACCGTCGATGTTCGACACACAACGACCACAAACTTTCTCGTGACCTTCGATAGTGCCTACATCTGGAGTGTGGTGCCAGCAACGGTCACACTTCTCAGCTTCAGTAGCCGCAACTTCAACGAATAGACCAGCAACGTCTGTCGCTTGCGCTGCATCAGACTTCTCGCTCAGTGGCTTAACAACAGCTGCAGAGGTGATAAGTACGAAACGTAGCTCATCTTCTAGCTTGTTGATTTTAGCCGCTAGTGCATCGTCAGCGTATAGAGTAACTTCAGCTTGCAGTGCACCACCGATCGTTTTCTCTTTACGAGCATCTTCAAGAAGCTTGTTCACTGCGCCACGAACAGACTGGATTTCAGTCCAGAATTCGTTGCTTAGCTCTTCGCCTTCTGCAAGACCAAATAGACCTTCGAACCACTCACCTGTGAATACGAACGTGTCGCGCTGCTCTCCAGTTGGTAAAGAGCTTGGCATTTCGTTCCAAATTTCATCTGCAGTGAACGACATGATAGGTGCCATCCAACGAACTAGAGCTTCTACGATGTAGTAAAGCGCCGTTTGACAGCTACGTTGAGCATGGCTGCCCTGCTTCGCTGTGTACTGACGGTCTTTGATTACGTCTAGGTAGAAAGAACCCATTTCGATAGAACAGAACTGCATTAGACGTTGAGTCACACCGTGAGTGTTGTACTCGCCGTATGCTTTAACAATCTCTTCTTGTGCAGCTTGAGCACGGCCAACAGCCCAGCGATCAAGTGCAACCATCTCTTCAGCAGGAACTAGGTCAGTTTCAGGGTTGAAACCGTTCAAGTTCGCTAGGAAGAAACGAGCCGTGTTACGAATACGACGGTAAGCATCCGCTGAACGCTTCAGGATTTCATCAGAAACCGCAACTTCACCCGTGTAGTCTGTAGAAGCAACCCATAGACGCAGGATATCTGCACCTAGCTTGTTGGTTACGTCTTTAGGAGCAACAACGTTACCGATAGATTTAGACATCTTACGGCCGTTACCATCCACTACGAAACCGTGCGTTAGTACTTGCTTGTACGGTGCTTCGTCTTTCATCGCGATAGATGAAATTAGAGAAGACTGGAACCAACCACGGTGTTGGTCTGAACCTTCAAGGTAAAGATCAGCACTGTGAGTGCGCTCTTCGTTCGGGAAGTTGTACTCTTCACGAGAATCAACAACAGAGAAGTGCGTAACACCTGAGTCGAACCATACGTCTAGCGTATCCATTACTTTTTCGTACTTATCAGCGTCTTCTGCGCCCATAAGTTCAGCAGCGTCTACATCCCACCAAGCTTGAATGCCTTTCTCTTCAACTAGCTTCGCAACTTTTTCAATAAGCGCTGGGCTTTCTGGGTGAAGTTCTGCTGTTTCTTTATGAACAAACAAAGCAATTGGCACACCCCAAGTACGTTGACGAGAGATACACCACTCAGGACGACCTTCAACCATGCCTTCGATACGGCTTTGACCCCATTCAGGCAACCACTCAACACTCTTGATTGACTCTAGTGCTTTAGCACGTAGGCCAGCTTGATCCATAGAGATGAACCATTGTGGTGTTGCGCGGAAGATGATTGGAGTTTTGTGTCTCCAACAGTGTGGGTAGCTGTGCTCGTAAGCGTGGTGATGCAGAAGTGCACCTTTCTCTTTTAGAACTTCTAAAACAGAGTCGTTCGCTTTGAATACGTGCTGACCAGCAAATAGCTCTGTATCTGGCAGGTAAACGCCGTTAGAACCAACTGGGTTAGCGATTTCTAGGTTGTACTTTTTACCAACCACGAAATCTTCTTGACCGTGACCAGGCGCAGTGTGAACCACACCAGTACCTGAATCTGTTGTTACGTGATCGCCAAGAACTGCAGGAACAGTAAAGTCGTAGAACGGGTGGTTGAACTGAGAAAGCTCAAGATCAGCACCTGTAGCAAAACCAAGGTTGTGGAAGTGCTCGATACCTGCACGATCCATTACGTCTTTTGCTAGTTCAGAAGCAACAACGATACGTTGAGCAGGCTGGTCGCCATTCGCTTCAACTTGGATAAGCACGTATTCAAGATCATCACGTAGACATACTGCGCGGTTAGCGGGCAGAGTCCATGGTGTTGTTGTCCAGATAACGATAGAAATTTCGCCTTGACCCGCATGACCTTCAGCTAGAGTAAATTTCTCTAGAAGCGCCGCTTCGTCAGCTGCTGTAAATTTCACATCGATAGATGGAGAAACTTTATCTTTGTATTCAACTTCAGCTTCAGCCAGAGCAGAACCACAATCAGTACACCAGTGAACGGGTTTGAAACCTTTAAGAAGGTGACCTTTGTCTGCGATTTTGCCAAGAGAACGAATGATGTTCGCTTCTGTGCCAAAATCCATAGTGCGATAAGGTTTGTCCCACTCGCCCATGATGCCAAGACGTTTGAAGCTCTCTTTCTGACCTTCAACTTGACCCGCAGCGTACTTTCGACACTCTTCGCGGAATTCAGCCGCCGAAATCTTCTGACCAGGCTTACCTTTCTTCTTCTCAACCATTAGCTCGATTGGAAGACCGTGACAGTCCCAACCAGGGATGTACGGTGCATCAAAACCAGAAAGGGTCTTAGATTTGATAATAATGTCTTTAAGAATCTTATTCAGCGCGTGGCCAATGTGAATATCGCCGTTCGCGTATGGAGGGCCATCATGCAGTACGAAAGATTTTTTACCTTTCTTTGCCTTACGGATTTCGCCGTAAAGATCTTCTTTGTACCAACGCTTCAGCATTTCTGGCTCACGATTTGCCAGATTGCCGCGCATTGGGAACCCTGTTTCTGGTAAGTTCAGGGTATCTTTATAATCACTCATCGATTCTTAATTCCGTTATATTGGGCGAAGTTAGACATTATGTTAATCGGTGGAATCATCCGATTAATTCTTTAGCTGAAGCAGCCACACCCTTGCGGCTTCAGCATCCAATTCTATTTGATTCTTTAGTGCGTCGAACGATTCAAATTTTATCTCGTCGCGCAGTTTGTGCAAAAGTCGTACTTCTAACTGTTTACCATATAAATTGGCTTTAAAGTCAAAAAAATGCACTTCCAATTGCTGCCTTACCCCATTAACTGTTGGTCGTTGTCCAATATTAGCAACGCCACCGACAGGAACACCGTCGATATCCAAAGCTTCAACAACATACACTCCCGATACAGGAGAAACACAACGCTTTAATGGAATATTAGCGGTAGGGAAACCGATAGTTCTCCCTAGTTTTCGACCATGGGACACTCGACCACTAATACTGTAATCACGTCCTAACATGGTAGCACTTGCAGCCAAGTCATCGACCGCTAATGCATTTCGTATCTCAGTACTGCTTACTCGTAATTGGTTTAAGCAATAGCTTTGGGTGCTGACCACCTCAAAACCGTACTTCTCGCCCGCCTCTTTGAGCATAGCGAAATTACCGGTACGACCTTTACCAAAGCAAAAATCGTCACCAACCACCAAGAACTTCACACCAAGCTTATCAACCAAAAGATCCTTAATGAATGCTTCCGCGGATAAACTTGCAAAATACTGATTAAAATTAACACACAATAAGCGACTGATATCTAGCTTACTCAGTTGCACGTATTTGTCTCGTAAACGAGTTAAACGTGCTGGCGCTCTATCTCGGGCAAACAGCTCCATAGGCTGCGGTTCAAACGTCATAACAACAGAAGGTAGCCCTAATGCTGCAGCTTGTTTAGAAACCTGACTCAAAACCTCTTGATGTCCTAAATGAACACCATCGAAGTTACCTATGGTTAATACACAGCCATGATGCTGCGCTTTAATATTGTGTATACCTCGGATCAGTTCCATTATGATCAGCTAAAACCTGTTATTTGCATCATTTATTGTGTGAAACCGACGGATTATATACTAATCAGTATTAATCTGTCGCTGCTTTTAAATGTTTTACTCGGATACCTAAAATCAGTACCGAAACAATATAAACAAAGCCACCAAGTCCAATCAAGCCAGTTAATGTCAGCGCTCTCTGGCTAAAGCTCCATTCAAGCCAATGTTGCATATTATCCAGCTGCCATAAAATAGCCGCTACCATCACCACACCTGAGATAATTAATTTGGCACTGAACAACAAGGTTGTCTTAGTTAATTGATACACACCCGCAAGGTGCAATCCTCGATATAACAAGGCCATATTCACAAAGGCAGACAGTGCCGTCGCAATCGCCAAACCCACATAGCCATAAAAATAAGCAAAGATCGCGTTAAACACCATATTGGTCACCATAGCGATAATGCCGTACTTAACCGGTGTTTTGGTATCTTGGCGAGAGTAATAGCCCGGAGCTAAAACTTTAATCAGCATGAAATTAAGCAAGCCTGATGCGTAAGCTACCAATGACATCGATGCTTGCTGTACATCGTGTGGAGAGAACTCACCACGCATAAATAGCACCATCAACATGGGTTTAGCTAAAACGATAAGACCTAACATCGCAGGAATACCAAGCAGCAACACCATGCGCACGCCCCAATCCATGGTATGCGCGAACCCTTCCCCTTGAGCATCTACGTGTTTACGAGACAAAGCAGGAAGAATCACAGTCGCAATCGCGATACCGAATAAACCGAGAGGAAATTCAAGCAGTCGGTCTGAGTAGTACAACCAACTGATAGAGCCTGTTGCGAGGAAGCTGGCAATAAAGGTATCAAACAATAAGTTGATTTGGCTGACCGATACACCGAACAGAGCAGGGATCATTAATGTGCGGATCTTAACCACACCCGGGTCTCTCCATCCCCACTTCGGCTTAACCAACACACCCGCTTTGATCAAGAAAGGCATTTGGAAAAGGAATTGGACTAAGCCACCAAGAAACACACCAATAGCCAAACCAATTTCTGGTTGTTCTAAATTAGGTGAGATAAACCATGCAGCGCCTATGATCATCACGTTCAAGAACACAGGAGTAAAAGAAGAGACCGCAAATTTACCTAATGTATTAAGAATGGCACCAGATAAAGCGACGAAGGTGATAAACCATAAATAAGGAAAGGTAATCTTGAGCATAAAGCTCGCTAGCTCAAATTTGGGTGCTGATGGGCCATCATTTAGCCAGTCGATAAACCAACCCGCACCAAACATCGCGGTGATCACGCCAGAGCCCAATACCCCGATGACGGTGACAATAGAAACTAAAACCCCGAGCGTCCCCGACACCTTAGCAATTAAATCTCGTGTCTTATCTTTATCACCTGCGGCGTGATATTCCGTTAATACAGGAACAAACGCTTGAGAAAACGCACCTTCTGCAAAAAGTCGACGTAAGAAATTAGGAATTTTATTAGCGAAGAAAAATACGTCGGCACTCGCTCCTGCCCCCATCAAATTTGCTACTACTACATCACGTACTAGCCCCAATACACGGGAAACAAAAGTCATTGCGCTGACAATCAGGCCTGACTTTAATAGTCGTTTACTCACAGAAACCTCTGACACTGGTTGATTACTTTCAAGCGAGGATAAATACTATCCTGTCCTAAGAAGCATATTTATTAGCATTGGTCTAAAAATGCTGTTAGAATCCCCGCCATCTTAACCGCGATGACCTTTCCATACCAAAGTTTGTTTGGCTACGATTGGTTTTTGCACAAATCATTTGACAATTAAGCGCTAATGAGGGATAGTCCTCGCCCTTAAATTGTCACCGAACTAAGTTTTTGGGAGTTAGACCCTTGGCAAACAGTAAATCTGCTAAGAAGCGCGCTATCCAAGCTGAGAAACGTCGCCAGCACAATGCTAGCCGTCGTTCTATGATGCGCACTTACATGAAAAAGACTATCGCAGCTATCGCAGCTGGTGATAAAGAAGCTGCAACTGCTGCTCTTGTAGAAGTTACACCACTTCTTGACCGTATGGCGACTAAAGGCCTTATTCATAAGAATAAAGCTGCACGTCATAAGTCTCGTTTCGCTGCTGCAATCAAAGCTCTTTAATAGAAATTTGATTACAACGCAAAACGAAAAAAACCGGCCTAGGCCGGTTTTTTTATATCTAAATTTTGAGTAACGCTTTTATTTTACGTGCTAACAGCCGTTTTTCTGACCGATAAACAATTTAAGCAGATAGATAAAACAAACAATCAGAAAAATAAATAGAGAAGCAAATTGGTACGTAGATAGATAGGTAAACACTAACGTTCAATGTGAAATGCTAACACTTCCTTGTGTCATTCTATCGCTGATAAGAAATCCCCCTCCCACCAGCAATAAGCTACTTGCAGTAAATACCATGCAGTAGGTTAATCATCGCTTTTACTTCTTCACTACTCAATGTGTAATACACAGTTTGAGCTTCTTTGCGAGTTTCGACCAAACCATCTCTTCTCAACCAAGCAAGATGTTGAGATAAAGCAGACTGACTCAGTTCCAACTTGCCACACAACTCCCCAACCGACAGTTCAGTGCCATGTAATAGGCACAAAATCTGTAAGCGACGCTCGTTAGCCATGGCTTTGAGTAGAATCACAGCTTGTGCTGAGTTCTTCTCCATCTCTTTTAAGTTCATAGTTTGGCTCCCTACAACCTTTACGCCAACTACGGGCTATCAGTATTTCCGGCATATTGCGGAGTTATGATAATCGATATCAATTCATTAACAAACTATCTCACTCGAACAATTTGCTAAAATCTGCGTCACATACGTTTTTTACTGCTGGATGTTGGATCATCCTCTCAGCAAATATGACGTAGTACTCCTCTTTTAACTCTTCAATACCGCCTAATAGTTGCAGTGATGTGTCGTCTTCCACTTCAGACATATAAATCGTCGGTGCTAAAAATATTACGTCATGATGGTAACGAGCAAAAGCCTTCATCAATGCGGCATCATCAAACTCACCTAAAATATCTGGCTTAAGCCCTTGTCTATCAAACCATTGCAGCACTTTACGACCCATTGAGGTTCGGCTGCCAGGGATCAAAAGCTTTCTTTGCTCCAATACAGCAGGGAAATTAACCCCTTCAACCTGACCTGAACTAAAAAAGCTCATTCCACTCTCACCCAGCTTTTTACTGAACAGGCCCGGGCTTTGACTAGAGTCCACCGGACAGTCAGACAAAATCATATCGAGCTTATGTTGAGAGAGTTGCTCAAGTAGCATTTCATGGGTCGATTCAAAACAGCGCAAGTGAATGCTGTTATCTGGAGGGATGGTCGACATCAGTATCTTACTGACGAGTCTTTTAGAGAGCGCATCCGCGACGCCAACATCAAACAGAATATTGGAGTGTTGGCTGTAATTCACGATGTCCAGCATCTCGTAACTCAGGCCAAACATACGATCGGCATATTTAAAGACCAGTTGCCCAAGCTCTGTAGGCTCAACACTTCGGCCATTACGCTTGGTCAACTTACCATCCATGCGTTCTTCTAAGGCTTTTATCTGCCCCGTTACCGTTTGTGGTGTTAGGAATAGGGCTTCTGCAGCTTTAGTAACAGAGCCTTGCTTGCAAACCATCCAGAAGTAATACAGATGGTTGTAGTTGAGATGCGACATAGATGTGCCGTAATAAAAGAGTAGATACCCTTTTATATCAAATATGACACCGCCACTCAACAAACTCGGAAAAACCTAACCAAACATAGATTTACCACTTATTTTTTCGAAGTGTCTGATTTCATAATGTAATATTTCATCGATTATTTTCAATTTTTTTCTAACTTTTAAGATCTATATCACCTATAGAATTTCCATTAAAAAACAATTTAAAACAACAACTTAAAACAACCACATTAGCAATTGGAATATTTAAAGAGTAAATCATCACAAAAAAGTCGCACCTAAACCAAAATGTAATATTACTGAAATATTTCCCCTCTAACATCACGCTCAGATTAAACAAACAGACCAAACACAGACTTAAACGGTCCAATGGAGAAAACATTATGAACCAAGCTACTACTGCAGCAGCGCCTATCTCGAGCACTACTCGTTGGCTACGCTGGGCTAACTTGGCATTCATGCTTTACCTACTATTACTTTCAGTTTCAATGGTTGGTACAGGCTTCAAATGGGCAACAGGCGAGCAAGCAAAGGTTCTTTTCGAATTTGCTTCACACCCAGTTGCAGGCTTAATGATTGGTTTAGTAGCAACAGCGCTTATTCAATCATCAAGTACAGTTACTTCAATTATCGTTGGCCTTGTGGCAGGTGGTTTACCTGTTGAGCTAGCAATTCCTATGATCATGGGTGCTAACATTGGTACTACGGTAACCAATACTCTAGTTAGCCTTGGTCACGTTCGTTGTAAAGAAGAGTTCAAACGTGCATTCGCAAGTGCGACAATCCACGACTTCTTTAACCTATTAGCCGTTGCTATCTTCCTACCACTAGAGATGGCGTTTGGAATTCTAGAGAAAATTTCTCACTGGTTAGTATCACCGATGCTAGCAACAGGTGATATGAGCATGGGTGGTCTTAACTTCATCAAGCCAATCACTAAGCCTGTTGTAAGTGCGATTAAAGAACCACTATCAACGTTTGGCGACACTGTTGGCGGCATCATGCTTATCGCTCTAGGTATCGCAACTATCTTCGTAGCTATTACTGTAATGGGTAAGCTGATGAAGAGCCTAATGGTTGGTCGTGCTCGTGAGATTCTAAAGAACGCAATCGGTCGTGGTCCAATCCACGGTATCGCTTCTGGCTCTATCGTGACTATCCTTGTTCAGTCTTCTTCTACGACAACAAGCTTGATGGTTCCACTAGTAGGTTCAGGTGTTCTTAAAGTACGTGACGTTTACCCATTCACTCTGGGTGCAAACATCGGTACATGTATTACGGCTCTACTTGCAGCTACAGCAGTGTCTGGTGAGTTCGCAGTATTCGCACTACAAATTGCTCTAGTACACTTGGTGTTCAACATCATGTCAACGGTATTCATCTTCGGTATCCCGTTCCTACGTGAACTTCCAGTTAAAGCGGCAGACATGATTTCAGACATGGCTGTGAAGAACAAAGCTGTAGTGGCTGGTTACCTTGTTGCGGTATTCCTTGTACTGCCTGGTAGCGTGTTAGCTCTTACCGCTTAATAGCAAAATAAACATCGCTTATAGCAAAGCCCGCTACCTCCTAGGTTGCGGGCTTTTTCTTTTTAAGAGCAGATACGGGATTCGGGTAAACGAGTAACGAAGAGCTAAAATCAAATTCGAGATATGAGTAAGCTTGTGACAAGAGCTGAAACTGATACGATATAAGAGTAAATCGGTAAGGTAAGCATTACTCACCAAAGAAGTCCGTTCTAGCTCTTCGTATCCCGCATCTCGTTTACCCGCATCTATATATTTCCGTCATTCCCTACAGCGAGGAACGAGCGTGATAGGGAATCCCACAAACACACCACGAAAGAGACTCCCAACTCCTTCCTTCGTCAGTCTAGGGAATGATGAATCGAAAAAAGATTCGAGATGCGTGTAAGCGAGTATCGAAGAGAAAGAGCCAATGCGCGTTGAGAGTATACGAGTAACATAAAGCATCACACAGCATATGATTTCTCTGCTCTTCGAATCTCGATTACTCGTCACTGTAACTTAGATACAAAAAAGGCTGCACAGAGGCAGCCTTTCAATCAAACAAAGCGAGTGAGATTAAACCGAGAATGGGTACTTAATCGCTTCGTGGCATTCGTAACCTTCAACCCAGAAGTCATCCATCGTTACCCATGTTTCCAAATCTTCTAGAGACTTAATCTGAGGATTGATATGGAATGTTGGGCCAGCTAACGGCTCACGCTTTAACTGGATATCACGCATAGGTGCAAGTTGATCTTCGTAAATATGAGCATTTACTAGCTTATGGTAAGCCACGCCAGCTTTCTTACCCGTGATTTGCGCCATGATAGCTAGGAAGACATACACTTGAACCATGTTGAAGTTCAGGCCTAGGGGTACATCGCAAGAGCGCTGAGTGCTGTTTAGGTACAGAGTATCACCAAGTAGTGAGAAGTGATGGCTGTACATACACGGACGCAAACATCCCATGTGGAACTCACCTGGGTTGTAGAAGTT
The DNA here is from genome assembly GCF_041467155.1 of Vibrio sp. 10N.247.310.23. Taxonomy (NCBI): domain Bacteria; kingdom Pseudomonadati; phylum Pseudomonadota; class Gammaproteobacteria; order Vibrionales; family Vibrionaceae; genus Vibrio; species Vibrio sp. 10N.247.310.23. Next base: position 42,165 of record NZ_JBFSTZ010000033.1, read on the forward strand.
TAAGATCTCGCCGCGGTCATCAATACCGTTAGTTAGATCATCAACAATCTTCTTCAGTTGGTCGATATGACCGCCGTCAGGTTTTGCCCATGCACGTCCTTGAACGCCATAAACACGGCCCATGTCATCTTCACCCTTGCGGTAAGGGTTATTCAGCCATGCTTCATTCAGGTTAGAATTCGCATCCCAAGTTTTAGTCCCTAGCTTACGAAAATCTTCAGCATTGTCGTAACCACGGATATAGCCAAGCAGCTCAGCAACTGCGGCTTTCCAAAAACTCTTACGCGTTGTTACCAGTGGGAATTGGTTATTACCAACATCATATTCAAGGTCAGCATTGATCACGGTTAGGCAACGCTTGCCCGTGCGTTCATTTTCAATCCAAGTACCGTCATCAACGATACGCTGACAGAGATCTAAATACTGTTTCACACCAATTCCTTACTTCGTTTGTTGTGGTAATTCGTCTTTGTAGTGACCACGCTTGTATGCCCACACCATCATCAGCACACCGATGATAACCATTGGCAGTGACAAAATTTGTCCCATAGAGATAAATCCACCGAACAAACCTAGGTGAGCATCAGGTTCACGTACGTATTCTACTAAGAAGCGGAATGTACCATATCCAGCTAGGAATAACCCTGATACAGAACCAAGAGGACGCGGCTTTTTGATAAACCAGTTCAAGATGAAGAACAGCACGATACCTTCAAGCGCCATCTCGTAAAGTTGAGATGGGTGACGAGGAAGTGGACCACCGTTAGGGAACACAATCGCCCATGGCACATCAGTCACACGGCCCCAAAGCTCGCTGTTCATGAAGTTACCTAGACGGCCCATACCTAAACCAAATGGGACGAGTGGTGCAATCATGTCTGCCACGCCAAAGAAGGTGCGACCATTCTTTTTCGCATACCAGAACATTGCGGTGATAACACCCAGCAAGCCACCGTGGAAAGACATACCGCCAGTCCATACCTTAAATAGGTACAGTGGGTCTGCTAGGAAAAGGTCAAAGTTGTAGAAAAGTACGTAGCCAATACGACCACCCAACACCACACCTAGAAAGCCAGCAAACAGTAAGTCTGATACTTGCTCTCGAGTCCAACCACTACCCGGTTGATCAGCTCGGCGATTTGCTAACCAAAGAGCAAACATAAAACCGACAAGGTACATTAGGCCGTACCAACGAACTGAGATTGGTCCTAGTTCAATAAGAACAGGATCGATATTTGGGAATTCGATAAAACCCTGAGACATACTTGGCTCTCTATCTAAATTAATTAACGGTTAGCTCAATGACTAACAGAAAAGACACTACAGCAGCATTGTGGCTGCTATAAACATTAAAAATACCGCAAAGAATTTCTTCAGCACAGGGGTTGGCAATTGAGTGGCCAGTTTCGCACCCACTCGAGTGGTCAAAACTGAGGTACAAGATATCGCGATCAAAGCCGGTAGATAAACATAACCCAAGCTATACGCAGGAAGATCATCGACAGAAGATCCATGCCAAATGAAACCTAGCATTCCCGAAATCGCGATAACACAACCGCATACCGAAGATGAGCCGACGGCTTTACGCATTTCCACACCGTGATGGTTAAGGAAAGGTACCGATAAAGACCCACCGCCAATGCCCGCTAAGCTTGATACCAAACCAATCCCGCCGCCACACAACACGGTTTTAGCTGAACCCGGCATCGATTTTTGGCTCTTGGAGCGAATCGACAATAGCATTTGCAACGCCAACACCAAAACAATCACACCAAAGACTTTTGGTAAGTATTGAGCTGGAATTACATCGGCCACGAAAGAGCCGAGGAAGCCACCTATCACCACACCTGGCATCAACCATTTAACGACAAACATCTCTACGTTACCCAACTTTAGATGGTTAATCGCAGACGATCCCGACGTAACGATGATGGTTGATAGCGAAGTAGCCAATGCCATTTGCATCGCAAACTCTTGGGGGATACCCGCTTTAGGAAGCAAAAACAGTAAGGCAGGAACAACCAGCAAACCACCACCAATGCCTAGCAAGCCTGCTAAAACACCAACAATAGCACCAAGGCCCGCTAACAAGCCTATCAGTTCATATGACACGTTAAATCCTATTTTTTACCTGCTCGAATGAAGCCTGTAAATTCACGCTCTTCGAAATAGTTCAGCATCATACTATAGATGTCACTACCATACGGTTTTGAAAGTGCCTTATTTGCCAAATCCTGTAATTCAGCCAAGTTCGATTGACGAATCAAATATTTGGTTCTTGCGACATTCGAGGTATTCATACTTAACGTCTCATACCCCAATCCAATCAATAGCAGCGCGCCCATCGGGTCACCGGCTAACTCGCCACAAATACAAACAGGTAATTGATATTGCTTACAAGTATCATGAATTTGTTTTAATGCCATGATCACCGCAGGGTGCATTGATTCATAGACATCGGATACTCGTGAATTGTTCCGATCAACCGCTAATAAATATTGGGTTAAGTCGTTGGTACCGACTGAAACAAAGTCGACCTTATGCGCAATCAGCGGCAGTATGTACAGCATGGATGGCACTTCAATCATGATACCAACGCGAGGCATACGCACTCGGTTATCAAGCTCATGCACTTCATCATACGCTTGTTCAATCAACTGTAGCGCGTCATCCAACTCCTGTGCACCAGAGATCATCGGCAGCAAAATACTCAAGTTATGGCTTTCACAGCTCGCACGTAGCATGGCACGTAACTGAATAATAAAGATGTCAGGATGATCGAGCGTAAACCGAATACCACGCCAACCAAGGAATGGATTGTCCTCTTCGATAGGAAAATACGGTAAGGCCTTATCACCACCGATATCGAGTGTACGCATCACCACTTGTTTCTCTGGGTAGCTTGCCAGTACAGAACGATACTGCTTGAATTGTTCATCCTCTGACGGGAATCTTTGCTGCAACAAGAAAGAAATTTCAGTTCGATACAGCCCTACGCCATCAACGCCTTGGTTGATAGCGATGTTAGTGTCTGCACTTAAACCCGCATTAAGCAGAATCTCGACTTGCTTGTTGTCTTGCGTTTTTGCCGGTAGGTACAGCTCGCGATTGACCATAGAGGAGAGCTCACTCTCTTCTAGAATCAGCCCTCGATACTCTTTGAGCAGGCTTTTAGTCGGCTCAATAAAGATCTCACCGCTATACCCATCAACAATCGCTCGCTTGCCATTAGCTTGAGCTAGGTTGAGGTTTACCCCCATGACGGAAGGTATGCCAAGCGCTCGAGATAAAATCGCTGCGTGCGAGTTCGCCGCCCCTTCCAAGGAAATCACCGCTAAGAGCTTTTCTTTGGGAATAGACGCTAATACCGAAGCGGTTAACTCACGAACCACTAGGATAATCGGCTTATCTAACGTGCGAAGTTCATGTTCAGAGTTGTGGAGGAAATAGAGCAGCCTTTGTCCGAGCTCTCGGATGTCTTGTGCTCTCTCACGAAGATACACGTCCGACATACGAGCAAAGCGATTAGAATAACTCTCTACAACCTGTCTTAGTGCCCAATCGGCTTTATCGCCTTTCTGGATTTGGCTTTTTAGATCCTTACGCAGCATAGGATCGTTGAGTAAGTGAGTAAACAGGTCAAAGATCGCCAACGCATCTTTATTGATTTCGCTATCTAAGCGCTTTCGCATGCGCTTAAAGTCATTGAGGGCGTTTTCAACCGCTACCGCCAACAACTCATGCTCTCTCTCTATATTGAGCGTCGAAGCAGGATAAACATCGGTGAGTTCAGGCTGAGTGTTGTCCCACCATAAGTCACCAATCGCCACGCCCGATGAAGCTGCAATACCTTTAGTAGCCGGTAGCTTCTGTTGCTCTAACAGCCAATGGCCTTGAGTTTGGGCGTGCGCCACAATAACGGCAAGTTGTGCAGAGAGCGTGACAAGGAAGGATTCTTCCATCTCACTAAATAAACGTGGGGTCTTCTGTTGAATGACCAATACACCGAGCACTTGCTTGCGGTGGATAATCGGAGTACCGAGAAAAGAGTGATAGACGTTTTCTCCAAGCTCTGGAAAAAACTTATAAGCAGGGTGAGCAGACGCTTGTGCAAGGTTGATAGGTTCAGCACTTCTTTTAACAAGGCCAACCAGACCTTCGTCAAAACCAATGTGAATGCTATTGCCTTTGAAGATCAGGCCTTGAGTTGCCATCAACTCAAGGCGCTGCATATCATTATTTGCCAAATACACGGTGCAACATTCCGTCTGCATCGCACTGCATGTCTCTTTAACCAAAATATCAAGAGCCGTCGACACATCTTCAACTCTTGATACGTGTTCAACTATTTCCCTTAGTTGACTGAGCATGCTTAACCTCTACGCAATTTGCGCTTTCCTTTTATTTTTCGCTCTTTAAACGGCATTGCTAAAGATGCGAACTCTTTCATCGCTCGACGGTAAACATCTCGCTTGAAAGAAACAACTTGTCGAACTGGGTACCAGTAACTCACCCAACGCCAACCATCAAACTCAGGTGTACTTCCACGCTGCATATTGATATGCGATTCATCGCAATCTAAGCGCAAAAGGAACCACTTCTGTTTTTGTCCAATACAGACAGGTTTAGAATCCCACCGAACCAGTCGTTTGGGTAGCTTGTAGCGTAACCAATGACGACTTGTCGCGACGATCTTTACATCCTTTTTAGTAAGGCCAACCTCTTCATACAACTCGCGGTACATTGCCTGTTCCGGAGTCTCACCTTCATCTATTCCCCCTTGAGGGAATTGCCATGAATGTTGCCCGTATCGTTTAGCCCAGAAGACCTGACCATGGTTGTTACAGATTACAATACCAACATTTAATCGGTAACCATCGCCATCTATCACTGGCCAACCTCTATCTAAATTTTTAATTACTCTGATTTTTCCACATATCCCCAATCGGAGCAAACTTAGTGACGTGATAAGCGCTATATTTATGAATAATAACTAGGAATATGGATAAGTTTTGCTCAAATTCTAGTTACCCACACAATAGTGAGACATAGACCACATTTATTCACCTTTTCTGTGAATAACTATGTGAAGAATTACCCGCAATCGTTTTTTTTAATCCATAGATTCATCAACACCAAAAACAACAAATCAGTCAAAATAATTTTATTATTATATAAATCAGTAAATTAAAATAACATTCTAGTTTTAAAAAACATTAGAAATGTAAAAGATCTTTCAGAAACCTGACATGGTTAAAGATCAACCACTCCGATGTTTATCCACACTACTAAGTGAAAGATTCATTTTGAACCCCATTTGGCAAGCATTTTATCCACCATAAACCCCTGTTTATTTATCCACTAAATTAATATTTCAATTAATTACCTTTATGTCCTGTGGATAACCCTGAGTTTGATCCCTTTTCTCGCAAGGAGATCATTTCTTAACCAGTCGTCATTTGGTGATAACTTCTGATAAAATCATTTTTTTGATCATGCCTTTTATTATGAAACCAGAACCACAAACACAACAAGAGCTGTTAGAGCGCGCGTATGCCATCGCCGGAATGACCTTTAAAGAGCTCGCTGACGAAGCTGAGATGGTGATGCCAAACGACCTTAAGCGTGATAAAGGCTGGGTTGGGCAGCTATTGGAATGGCACTTGGGTGCACCTGCAGGCAGTAAGCCAGAACAAGATTTTGCCAAGCTCGGTATCGAGCTAAAAAGCATTCCGATTAGCTACTCTGGCAAGCCACTCGAAACCACCTTTGTGTGTGTTGCTCCTTTGATGGGTGTGCAAGGCATAACTTGGGAAACCAGCCACGTTCGAAACAAGCTGTCTAAGGTGTTGTGGATCCCTGTCGAGGGAGAAAGAGAGATCCCGCTAGCAGAGAGGCATGTAGGATCCCCTTTGCTATGGACACCAAGCGAGGCTGAAAACGAGCTTCTAAAAAGGGATTGGGAAGAACTGATGGAATTGATCGTGTTAGGCAATGTTGAACAAATAACAGCAAGGCACGGTGAAGCGCTGCATCTACGACCAAAAGCCGCCAACAGCCGAGTGTTAACGGAAGCCTACGGTGCAAGTGGAAAGCCCATCAAGACTAAACCGCGTGGTTTTTACCTAAGAACTCAATTCACCCACAAATTGCTGACGACACACTACGCATAGGTCGCTTAACGCACTTCAAAGATAGGATGATCAGTGTGTTATCAACCGTCGGTAGTAAGAAACGAGTTCTAATGAGGTTTGAGCGCCAGTTCAATATCACAGTAGCTTTGGCTTGGCTCATTACCAAACTCATCATAGGCGTTGTGTAAGCGAAGATACGCCTTTTCAAAGCCGAGCCGGAGTAACTCTTCTTTCACTTGATCCAAGGATCCAAAGTGAAGCGGCTCACCGTCTTGCTTTACCGGTTCTAGCTTGTGTTTATATTCCACTGCTAATAGATATTCCGAGATATCGGAACAGCCAATAACGTATACCTTTGGTGTTTGATACGAGTCTTTGTGCTCTCCATGTAACCACATGTCTAATTGATGCTTTTGCATAGCCAGCCTCCCTTGCTCTATAAAGCGTAGTAGAACTCTTTTTCTTTACTAGATAACGACTTAAAAAAGCACACATAACGGCTTAAAAAAGCAAAAAAGAGAAGCAAGTGCTTCTCTTTTTTGGCCAGTTCTAGTTCAAAAGCTTGCACTTCCGACGCCACAACTATCGCTGATATTTATCTTAAGGGGTGAAAGGCGCTATCACCCCACAAGATTACGTCGGTATTCGCGCGCTTAAGACTCGACGAAGGTGACGAACTCGACGTTCAATCGTAACGACTTCAGGTTCAGAAAAACCAATTGGTCGACCATCGGCTTCAAGGCCAATATCTCTCAATAAATGAGTATTGTTCCATGGTAGATCGTATGAACTACGACGAACTTTTCGTTGCCATTCACGTTCTTCACGACGAAGGTCTGCACGGATAAGGACTGTTGCTAGTTTTAAGTATACTGAGTGACGCATAATAACTCTCCAGTTGTAAAATAAACTGAGGAAAAATAGCGTGTTAAATAGTATGAGGGCTTCTCACTTAGCTGCTATTTTTCCGCAGCCAAATAAGGGTACGGATCTATTAGTTAGGTTTATCTTGGGTGTTTCGATCGGCCATGGCTGATGTTTGTGACATAACAGTCACCATGTCAGTACACGGATCAAACGACGCGCAAATATGCTGTATAAAATCGAAATGTTTCATTTGCGCCTCCAAACTAACTAAAAAATCCAAAAAGAAATGAGATAATAAAAGCAAATAAGTCTTTGTTAAACCATTGCTTTCACGGTTAAAGTCTAACCAAGTGAGTATATTATTCAACCGATAATTGATTAACAATTTCAAAACAAATGATTCACCCAAAATATTAGTTGCATATTACTTTATATATAACATATTCACTATGATTATATAAAATCACAGAACATCTCTCTTAAAGACCGAGCCTCTAATAGCTCAATCTATCAACCTGTAAATCTGTCAATCTGTCAATCTGTCAATCTGTCAGCAGTCAACGATCAACGAGAAGTTGCAGCAATGGATATAAAAAAACCACGCATCATGCGTGGCTCTTAGATTGACACTAACGGGATAGAATCAATGAATAGAGAGCTCTAAACAACACCTTCAGAAATCAGGCTATGTTTGTTCAGCAATCGGTACATGGTTGCACGCGAAACTCCAAGCTCCTTAGCGGCCAACGATACTTGACCACCATAAGATTCCAGAACAATCAGCAACGCATCTCGCTCTGAACGCTCACGGATACTTTTGAGACTGCGGCGCTCATCATTCTGTTTTGGTAAATCCAGTTGGTGATCCTCAATGATCACAGCATCAGACATCAACACAACACGCTTAATCTGATTCATCAGCTCACGCACATTTCCAGGCCAATGGTATCGATTCATCGAACGGATAGCATCGTCTGAGAAGCTCTTCGCTTGAGCATTAAACTCTTTCGAGTACTCACGCAGAAAATGATTCGCCAGTACTGAAATATCGCTCACACGTTCTTTTAAGCTTGGAACATGAATACGCAGAACATTGATATAGTGATAAAGCTCTTCATTGAAGTCGCCCTCGATCAACGCCTTCTCGATATCAGAGGAGTTCGCGGCCAGAATACGCACATCGACAGATTTAGGTCCATTCGCAGTTTCAATCTTACCTTCTTGTAGAAAGCGCAACAGGTTCAGTTGTTGATTGCGTGGCATCGCTAAAACATCATTAAGCAAGATGGTTCCGCCATCGGCTTCTTCCAACATACAAGGCGCAGTCGCTGACTGTGCTGATATGCCAAACACCTCGGCCTCTATTCTCATTTCAGACAAGGCACGACAGTTAACCGTTAAAAATGGTTTCTGTGCTCGCGACGAATTTTGATGAATCGAGCGTGCAATCGTCTCTTTACCAGCCCCACTCTCGCCATAAATCAAGATACTGACATCAGTCGGCCCAATACGCTTTACTTGGTCTCTCAAGCGCTTCACGGCCACAGAATCGCCTAGCAGTCCCATGTTGTTATTGATGCCGTAGTTTGGCCATACCTTCTGCTCAAGCTTAAGCATACCCAGTTGGTGACCAATGGTACTCAGCAATTGAGCATCTGGGATTGGTGCCGTGAAAAAGTCGATACAGAAGTTGACGATAAACTGGCAGATCGTATCAGAGCTTAATTGAGATTCACGGATAAAGGCGAGCCATCTCACCTGCTTGTTATTGCTCACAAGGTTAGCAATACCGTTGAGACTGAACTCATCATGACTAAGATCGACAATACCAATACATGGGCCAATATCAGCAATCAAGGCATCGGCTTTTCGTAAATCTGCACACTGGGTACACTGCCAACCCACTTGTTCTAACACTGATAACCAGGGTTCGTACGCACCACCAACGACGATAAGAGAACCTGGTAAGGAATCCATCTTAAATTGAGTTCCCATCCTTCTTCCTTATTCTATTTTTATTTAAATCAGACTAATACGAGTCACTGCTTCATCGTTCGACAAAATGCCGCGAGAGCGTATTCAGCGCAGAGACGTATAGTAGTGAGACTATCTTAGATTTTATGTCTCAATAGTAAGACTATGTCAGAAATAACGATTTTTCGAATCAAGAGTGCGGTACAGACTAGGTTTTGAAGCCCCAAAACAGAAAAAGCCACTCTTCAGTG
>NZ_JBFSTZ010000034.1:0-47583 GCF_041467155.1 Vibrio sp. 10N.247.310.23
GTTGGTTCGGTGATGAAAAATCTTGCTTGATTGCCATCATTGATGATGCGACCAGTGATATTCATGCGCAGTTTTTCCCGTCAGAGACCACCGAAGGCTGCATGAAAGTGATGCGAGCTTATATCGAGAAGCGTGGCATATTCAAAACTCTCTACGTGGATCGAGCAGGTATCTTTGGTGGGCCGAAACGCAGCAACTTCTCGCAAATGCAGCGAGCTTGTGAGGAACTCGGTATCGAAATTATCTTCGCCAACTCACCTCAAGGTAAGGGGCGGATAGAGCGCTCCTTCGATACCTTCCAAGATAGACTGGTGCCAGAACTTCGATTGCACAATATCACCGATATGGACAATGCGAATCGGTATTTACAAGAAGAGTTTATACCAAACTACTGGGTGGAAAATGTCATGGTTAAACCTACAGGCTTACGCTCAGCCTTTAAGCCCATACCTGATGATTTAGATCTGAATACTATCTGTGTGCAGAAAGAGTATCGCAAGATACGCCGAGACCATACGTTCAGCTTTGACAATAAAATGTATGTCATCGACTCACCCGTTCGTTATTCGATCGTTAACCAACAAGTGGAAATCCGTTGTCAGTTCGATGGTGCATTCTCTGCCTATTTTGGTCACCGTCGGCTCGACATTACAGAACTCGTTGAGCCTCGTAAATGCAGCGAATACGGCAAAGAGGTTCAGCGGAAAATAGAAGCACTAGAGCTTGTTGAACAGCTAGGAAGTATCACTAAAGCCGCTCGTATCCTTGGCTGTTCACGTCAATCCCTCTACACCTATCAAAAAATAATGGCAGAGGAAGGGCCGATGGGGTTAAAACGAATCAATAAGCCTCTTAAGCGCAGTAAGAACCGCATACCAGAGTACGCAGAAGATAAGATTATCGAGCTGACATTGCAGAATCCTCACCTCACATTGATGCAACTGATGGTGGCATTAAAAGAGCACAATATAACCGTGAGTATCGGTACAATTAAAAACATCTGGAAGGAAGAAAAACTCAACACCAGAGAGCTTAGGATTAAAAGGTCACAGTCCCTAAACATTGAGGTGTAATGTGAAAAACATTAACCCTGACTAAAATATAAGAGCATGACAGAATCGGTTGGTACTTATCCCGACATGCTCCCTCAGTAATGACATCTGTTCAAAAATTTGCTTAATGAAGATTAAACTTTGTTCTCCAGCATATAGGTGACTGATGAATTGATATCATTTTGAAGCTCAAAAACTCGGTACATTAACGTATTATTGAGACTTTCTAGCTTTTTCAGCTTAATCTCAAGGTCTTCTTTTTGGTTTCTGTACTTGTCTTTTAAGTCACGCTCTCTATTTACCTCAATTCTAAGTTTCTCAAGCTCTGAAAGTTCAACTTCTTTTATATTAAGATAGTTATTGAGGAGTAATTTTCTATCTTGATTGTATTTCTCAATGATAGGCGTTGCCTCTTCAATAAGCCGAGGGAATTTGTGGATATAGCTATGACCAAGCCCAGCCTCTTTGTTAATCTTGTTTAATGTGAGTTGACCCTTAGACTTTACCTTAGTTGGTTCGCCATTTATTAGCCTATTTAGTGCCTCATGTAACCTTTGCTCTGCAGTTGGTTTGGCTGTCTTCATGCAGCACCCTTCTTAATCTCTTTAGTAAATGGCGTAAAGTTAATGTTATGTTTTTTTAGCGTAATTTCTGATATCTGGATTTTTTGTTTTAGCCCTGTCAAAATAGCGCGTTTCAAATTATCCCCCTTATTCATCCCTTTAAACTTATCAATTAAACGCAACCGTTGCTTAGCCAAAACCTTAGCGCCTGCGTCAGTAAATACTTGGTGAGCACACTCTTTAACTTCTGCTCTGAATGGCTGGCTGCCACATACACGGTTACAAGTGGGGTTAGTACAATAACCACCTGTTGGAAGTTGAATAATATGAAAGTCCCCATTTCTGACATGCTTTTCAATTTCTTCACGAGTCAAGTAAATATCAATACCATTTTTTAATTTCTCAAGTTTCACTTGCTGTATAGCTTCACCTTGCTTACCACTTAAATTCTCACTTTTGTTGTAAACATCATCGAACAAATCTACCCCAAGATCGATACGTGCATCTGTAAACTCGTCGAGTAAGTCCTTATCGAGCAAAATATCATTCATCTTCGCTAATATTGAGTTATTAGCGTAGTAATTAGACATATTAAGGTTGTTGTGTTTGTACTGAAACTTAATGCCCGATGCAGTGCCAAATCCATAGCGTACAAAAAATACGGCAAATGTTCTTCTAAAATCATGAGGCGACAGTTTTGACAGTCTACCTCCTAACCGCATATCACCTTCTCGGCTAGGGTTTAATAAATCAAATTCATCTACGTCTTCTTGTGTTGCCTTTATCTCTAACCTCTTAAAGTAATTGAAAATAAGCACTGAGGGGGAGTTCATTATGAAGTTATCAGATGATTGCTTATTTAGCTGAGAGAGAATAAATGCTGAAGTCAGTTGTCTTTTCATATTTTCAATTGATTCAGAAGAGTGTACACCTTGAGTGGCTTTCTTTTGTACTCTTGCTGCAAAGCGTAAGCGAGTTGACTGCATCATATCTTCTGCCAGCTCTAAGGCATCTTTTACAATTAGGTGAGATTGCCATGTGGCTTTTTGGGGCTTTCCATCATTGCCTTTAGATGTTTCCCCTTGCAAAACAGCCACCTCATTTCCTTCAACGTGTTTTATGTGAAAACTATCTTTATTGAAGCTACATGCCTCCCCAATTCTCACACCTGAGAATGCCAAGACGACAATCAAGCACGCAGTTTGAATACGATTCAGTTCGGCCCCGTCCATTCTGACGGTGAAATTCGGTATAGCATGATTTATCGACTCTAAAGCCCTTTTCTTTCTGTTATGTATAGCGCTTGGGTGCATGCTTAAAGCGCGATCTTTCCGTTTTCCTACCCATTCTCCATTTTCAATTTGTTCATAGAGTTGATAGGCTTGCTCCATTACTTCATCGATTTGGTAGCGATACTTATGATAGGTTTCAATCGTTTTTAAGGCATCAGCTACAAGATGTTTATAAAAACTAATAGGGATCGCAATTGCCTGTTGTCTTGTATCCTTCTTAGCTAATTTTTGAAACTCATTGCCTTCAATAACCTTATTAATTAGCCCTGATACTCGCAGATGATTTATAACAGAAATAATGATAATGGCTGTATCCTTACCCACATTTCCTTGTTTGAATCTCTGCTTAAATAATTTGTATTTATCTCGATTATCAAGCTCATGCCATTTAGTTCCTTGAAGATATGTACCAATCTGCTGAATACCATACCTCCATTTTTTCATGCTGCTAATAGACGGGGCAACTTTATCTCTCTGCTTAAAAAAATGATAAAGGTGGTATAGCGTATCTTGAATAGCCTTTTTATATTCTGGTAACGTCGCTGAAAAGCTCAAAGTCAGAGTCTTGTTAATGGCAACAGTGTGAGTGGTTGAAAAATCCCACTTATCTACATAATAAGGTTTGTCCTTAATCGCTCGCATCGCTTCAGATGGCTCGATTAAAAATGCTGTGCGTGATTTTTCAAACACGCATGGATGGTGTGGTATGGCGGAGGGACAGCTATTAATATCGGCATGATAATTTTTCATTAAAACACCTCTAGTAAGTCGTTTAGGCTATATGCATCGCTATAGAGGGAATGAGGGGCTTCCTTATGTTTTTTTGAAGCTGCTTGGTAGTTATCAGGCGACACTTCGCTATATCGTTGCAAAACGGCTTTTATTGTATTGCAAAGCAGTTGGAATTTTGGGGTTGGCAATGAGTTAATGGCAGGGTATTCCTTCATCTCCTGTAATGTGTCATTAAATGACAGCATTAACCAGATATCCTCTATTCCCGCAATCAAGCGGTGTTCAGGACAGGTAAAGCAGCTTAAAAAATCGGTACATACTTCGTCACCGCTTATTTGCATACCGCTTTTTTCTAAGTTATTTTTGATAATTTTCGCTGCACCTTTGGTAAAATCATTGCAACGAGAGCCAATCGGAGTCATTACTTCATTATCAGTACACTCTCGAAGTCGTCTGTAGTCATAGTCACTCAATACATCACAGAACTGATATTTTGCAGCATTAACTGATTCATCAATCGATTTATCGCCACGAGCAATATCAAACAGAGCTACATTCGATGCAATAAGATTTCGACGGTGGTCTTGTGGTTGTCCACTGGCATAACTTGCTTTTAAAGCATTAACGTGGTTATTCGATGACATTGAAACTAACCAAATATCTTGAGTTACCTTCATTAGGGTGTCTATTTTTGTTTGACGTAAAGATGATGGCGTTACATGCGCAAGTCCTAAGTACGAAGTAAGCTTGTTGATATCTATTTGTGGACTTCTCCGTATCTCGATAAAACTGACAACGTCCCCATTTTTTGAATGCCAAGGGAATAACCAATCCGTGCCGCTTTGCTCTTGGAGCTTGCAAGAGATCACCATCCAACGTTCAAAGTATTTTTGGACATGAGGTTTGAACCCCATCGATGTATCGAAATCGAGATAGTTTGCTCTATCTTTTTGCATATCAAAATACACCTTTCCGTCCATCTTTGAGCAAAACTTCACGTCCTTATGCCGAAGATTGAGAATAGGGCTCGTATTTTGGCCCGTAAAACAAAAGGTGAGCATCGCGGCTAAGCGACTGAAATGATTCAGCCAAGAATTTTTTCCGGTTGTAACTGCCTTTTTAAAGGTTGCTCTCCGGCTTCCTAATACTTGTTTTGAACAACTTTGTAACTTAGCTTGTTGGTTAAATAGCGCTTCGTCCCATAAAGGATGAATTTCAGGTTTCGTACCATCGTGAACATGCTGTGAAAATACAGAAAAGGCCTTGAGGTAATGTTTTATCAACGGACGAAATTCTTCTGTGACCTCAATACCTTCATGGGATTTAGTATCTTTTCGGGCTCCTATGATCACAGGCAGATTTGCAGCTTCAGTATATCGACCTTGTGCTTTGAGCAAAAAGCTCAGCATGTTTTTTGCTTTAGCCCAAGAGGCTTTTTTTGCACCTTTTGTTACCTTTTCACCCCAATGGGCCATGTAACCATCAACCAGCTTTGGATGAAAAAAGTCCCCGTCTATGGCGGTATGTTCTGTAGCATCCAACCAGCGTATATAGTGCTTAAGTAGGTCAAAGTCACCTTTACGGGAATTATTAAAAACGGGTTCAAATAGTCGATACATTTGACGTACAAATGGGTCTCGATTCATTGAAGTATAATTGGTCTTACTGCATTTTCTTCCCTTGTTGTTGAAATTTGGGACATGGCGGTAACAAAGTTGTTCTAAGTACGATTTTCCTCTTGTACATTCCAATATCATTTCTTTCATGGCAAGAGGCTCAACTGAAGTTTGAGTTTGACCGAAGACATCATTATCAACAACTAACGATTTTCGATTATTCTTTCTCGTAGGAGTTTTGGGGGCAGTCAAGCTCTTATTGTCTTTCTCCATACGATTACTTCCCCATACCTGGCTGAATCGAGTCAGTTAGCAATTCATGTTCAACATCATTAAATACACCAAGATAGTCCAGCACATCTTCCCAAATCTCGTCGCCTGTGGGTTGGTCTTCTGCCATTTTTAAATAGAGCATTGTGGTTGAAAGGTCTTCATGGCCTAAAAACTCAGAAACCATTGCCAGTGCCGTATCTGAATCTTTTGACTTTAATAGCATTCTAAAAAGAGCAACTGCAAAGGTTGAACGCAAATTGTGAATCACATCATCAATTGGGCTTTCAAGGATGTGACTAGCGGTATTGCGCACTTCATTCCAGCGATTATTTAGCTCCGTTAGCTTCATAAAGAACGGAACTCCCGTTGCGCTTAAAAATAAATAGCGCTTATTTTCATCGACACCATCAACAGCATCAAAAAAGGCATCATGCCCCTCTTCGCGTTTCTTTTTGCACAACTGACGAAACTTTTTTAGTCGTTTTTTATAACGCTCTGATTTACTGTAATTATGTAAAGAGAGCATTAGTGAACTTGGAATAATAGTGCGCCGATTTTTATTCTCACCATCTTTACCTTTAGTTAGAGAGCCATACTCTTCACCAACACCCAAACGAAGCATAGGCTTGGTCAAATCTGGATTGATAATTTGCCCCAAATGCAAACTGGCACCTTCTTCTTTTCGCAATCCAGTAAACCGAAGAGTTAAGAAATACAAGCAATATTCTTCTGCAAAGCCTACCCACTTTTCTTGTCTTTTTACCTTCTTGATGACCTTTTTTGTCTTTGTCAGAATAGTTTCGATTTCTTTCCATTCTTTATTGCTTAAAGGCTTCAAGTCACGTCGCGCATTAGGAAGGCTTCCACCTTTGTTCTTTTTTGATTTAGGGAAATTAAGACGTAGATCCGTAGTATGAACATCTTTAGAGTGGTAGCTACTCATACTGGTGCTGCTGCTCTCATAGTGAATTCTGACAAGCTCATATTCGAATGGGGGGTTGTTGAATCTTACACCCAACCTCAAATGGAAAATGTAAAATTTGACTACAGCTCGCATGTATGCTGAAGCGGTGGTTTTAGCTAAACCCTCACCACTTATTGCAGATTTTTTTAATGCCTTGTGATAAATATAAGTAGCTCGTTGATGCTTACGTGTAGCAAAGCTATCCCATACAGGTCTAGGCGGGTCAATAATTGGATCGTAGTCTTCATTGTTATACTTACTATCCCACTTTTTTTGGAGTTCAATCAAAAACGTGAAGTAGTGAAGCAATGCTTTGGAAAATTGTGATGATTCTTCTTTATTATCTTCAATATGCTTTGACAGAATAAATTGATTAGCATAATCCATTGGCTCATATGAGATAATTTTATTCTTCTTATTACGGCCCACCATATTAAGAAAAATTAATTTTTTAATATGAACATGACTATCTTTATCTTTTGAATGAGACAAAGCTAAATCTCCGTGCTCATCCACATAAATTAATGGAGTTTGATAAGTAAACCCCTTAATTTCTGTTGACTCAATTTTATAAGCAATCTCTGACACTCTGATAACCCTCAGCAGCAACTTGGCATAACATTATCACACGTTCTCATGGTCAAAAGTGTTAGCTTGTTATTTTGAGTAGTAGATATGAAAAAGCCTTGCCACAAGGCAAAGCTTTCTCAATAATTTTCTATATAAAAAGTGTTAGGTTGCCCTTTCTCACCTTAAGTGTAAGGGTTCGCGTAAGTGTCTTCGTATGTGTGCGAGTAGAATTCGAACAGGTTGCCAAACGGGTCTTCTAGGTAAACCATTTGTGCTTGTTTTAGTTCGTCTTCTGGGTGGTAACGCATGATGTCCATACGGACCTTACCGCCAAACTCTTCAACACGTTTAATCGCTGAATGAAACTGCTCTTTTGGAAGCTGTAGACAGAAGTGGAAGATACCTAGACGTGAGAAATCAACTTCGTGACGCTCTTGGCGCTCTTTCATTTCGAACAGCTCAACACCGATACCATCAGATGTTACTAGGTGTGCAATGTTGAAGCCTTTAAAGCCTTCACCAAATACTGCGATACACATACGGCCGATTGCTGATTCGCGCTCTTCCAAAACCTTAGTGTTGTTCATTACGATTCTTAGACCCAGAGCCTTAGTGTAAAACTCGACTGCTTTGTCCATGTCGCCAACCATGATGCCTACGTGATTCATTTTCATAACTTGCTCCAAATTCGTTTTTAATTCTGTGCGTTTCGAAGACTGGCTTCGATGTTTCGTTTCGATGAAGAGAGTATATGGAGATGTGACGATTAACTGAAATTATCATAAATTATATTAATGATAATTTTTTGTTATTTACAGATTGGTATAACAACTCAACTCAACTCGCGTAAAGAAACCGTACTTCCCCTTACCTACATAGATACTGAACCAAATACTGCTTACCTAAATAGAGAACAACCTAAAAAGCATAGCTACTCAAATTGGGGTTGCTGATGTTTGATGGCTTTTGTTAATCGTTTTTGTTGATAGCTTTTACCGATAGTCCTTTCCTTTCGAAGATAGGATTCGCCTATTGAATCTATAGAAATGTCCGATTTCACTAATTTTCGGTGGCAATGCAATATATCTACATCGACGCGGGATAGCGTTAAACACTATAAATTAGAAAGAGAGTCAAATCATGATCAACACAGAAATCAAACCATTCAACGCAACAGCATTCAAAAACGGCGAATTCGTAGAAATCACTGAGCAAGACGTTAAAGGCAAGTGGGCTGTATTCTTCTTCTACCCAGCAGACTTCACGTTTGTATGTCCAACTGAGCTAGTTGACCTACAAGACAAATACGCAGAGCTTCAATCTCGCGGCGTAGAAGTTTACTCAGTATCAACTGACACTCACTTCTCTCACAAAGCATGGCACGATACTTCTGACAAAATCGGCACTATCGAATACTTCATGGTAGGCGACCAAACTGGCAACATCACAAATAACTTCAACGTTATGCGTGAAGGTCAAGGCCTTGCAGACCGTGCAACGTTCCTAATCGACCCTGAAGGCGTTATCCAAGCAATGGAAATCACAGCTGAAGGCATCGGCCGTGACGCAGAAGACCTACTACGCAAGGTTAAAGCAGCACAATACGTAGCCGCTAACCCAGGTGAAGTTTGCCCAGCTAAATGGAAAGAAGGCGAAGAGACTCTAGCTCCATCTCTAGACCTAGTAGGCAAGATTTAATCTAAGCCTAGCTAACAAGAATAGCTAAACGGTTCTACAGGCGCGCTTCGGCCCCCCTCCTAAAGGGCAGTCGCGCGCCACCCTTTCAAAACATCAACACCACAATATTTGCCGACTTGCGCCCCCTTTTTATTTTCCTTTTTCAGCAAGAAGGTATTGGTCAATACCAAGACACAGAATTTAAGAGCAGGCACGATTATGTTAGATCAAGCAATGAAGCAGCAGCTAAAAGCATACCTAGAAAACCTAAAAACCAATGTTCAGTTAGTGCTTAGCCTGGATGGCAGCGACACCGCGAACAAACTTCAAGATCTGGCGAATGACATCTCGTCTTTAACCGATAAAATTGAAGTGACTCGCGATGACAGCGCAAGCACTCGCAGCCCTATCATGCAGGTCGTGAACCAAGAGAAAGGCACCGCGATCGGTTTTGCCGGTTTGCCAATGGGTCACGAATTTACGTCACTGGTTCTAGCACTGCTTCATAGTGGTGGTCACCCTATCAAGCTTGAAGCGGACGTAATCGAGCAAATTAAAGAACTCGATCAAGAGCTTAATGTAGAGATTTTTATCTCGCTCTCATGCCAAAACTGTCCAGAAGTGGTTCAAGCCTTCAATATGATGTCGGCGATTAATCCTCTGGTTAAGACAACGATGATCGACGGCGCAGCATTCCAAGATGAAGTGAAGTCTCGCGACATCATGGCAGTACCAAGTGTATTCGTTAATGGTGAGCTATTTGGTCAAGGCCGTATGTCACTGGCTGAAATCCTTAACAAGGTTGATTCAGGCGCAGCGGAAAAGAAAGCAGCAAACCTAAACCAACAAGCACCGTTTGATGTATTGGTTGTCGGCGGCGGCCCTGCAGGTTCTTCAGCGGCAATTTATGCTGCACGTAAAGGCATTCGTACTGGTGTGGTTGCTGACCGATTCGGCGGCCAAGTGATGGACACCATGGCGATTGAGAACTTTATCTCAGTGAAAGCAACCACCGGCCCTAAATTAGTGGCAAGCCTTGAAGAGCACGTAAAAGAGTACGGTGTTGAAGTAATGACTGAGCAGCGCGCTGCAAACATCATTGCGGCAGAAGACACTGAAGACGGTTACATCCACGTTGAGCTAGAGAGCGGCGCAACACTACGAGCTCGCACGGTTATCACAAGTACAGGTGCTCGCTGGCGTGAAATGAACGTTCCGGGCGAGCAAGAGTACCGCAACAAAGGTGTTGCTTACTGCCCACACTGTGACGGTCCATTGTTCAAAGGCAAAAAAACAGCGGTTATCGGTGGTGGTAACTCAGGCATTGAAGCGGCAATTGATTTAGCGGGTATCGTTGAACACGTAACCGTACTTGAATTTGCAGACACATTGCGTGCCGACCAAGTGCTTATCGACAAAGCGAACGCAACACCAAACATCGAAATCATCAAGATGGCACAAACAACGCAAGTGATTGGTGATGGCAACCGTGTAACCGGTCTGGAATACAAAGACCGCAACACCGATGAACTTAAACAGATTGAACTCGCAGGTATCTTTGTTCAAATCGGCCTGATGCCAAACAGCGAATGGTTGAAGGGTTCGAAAGTTGAGCTCTCACCACGCGGTGAAATTGAAATTAACGCTCATGGCGCAACATCAATGAAAGGTGTATTCGCGGCGGGTGATGTAACGACAGTACCTTACAAACAGATCATCATTGCGATGGGTGAAGGTGCAAAAGCAAGCTTAGGTGCATTTGACCACCTAATTCGTAACTCAGCTCCAGTTAAAGAGGCAGAAACCGCTTAATCTTTACACTGAAAAGCTTAAAGCTTTTAACTCAAGTTCCTTAAATATTTGTTAACTTAATTCTTTACTGTTAACGACTTAGTCGACATTTAGACGCCACTCCTATGGATTTAGGAGTGGTTTTTTTCTTTGTGATTTACGCCGGTTGATAAAGCATAAAGGCAACCACCATCGCTAAGCTTCCGCCCAAGCAACGGTTCACAAACATCATCTGTTTTGGTGATTGCAGTAGCTTTTTAAGCATAGTGCCGCAATACGCCCACACCAACATGCACGGTACACCGGTAATCACCATACCCGCGATAATGGTCACGACTTGAATCAAGTAATCGGCATTCGGAGTGATGAACTGCGAAAACACGGTTAATGACGCTATCCAACCTTTAGGATTTAACACCTGCACCAACACACCCGACACAAAGCCTGAACGATTGTCGGTGGTGCTTTCTTCGATTTGCATATTCGCAATCGACCACGCCATGAACAGCAAATAAGCCGCACCCGCGTATTTCAAAATGCTGTATAGCTCTGGGTAAAGGGTAAATAGGCTCACCAAACCGACACTAGAACCCGCCAGTACGATGATGATGCCAACAGCGTTCCCAGAGATAAAAGGTAAAGTCGCAGCAAATCCATAACGACTTGAAATCCCAAGTAATGCGATATTGCCTGCCCCAGGGGTAATTGCAATTGATGTTGAAAATAGCAAGAACGCCAGCATTAATTGAGAGCTCATTTCCTCTCACTCCTAATAAGTAAAGTATTTATAGGGAGAGAGTTTACAGATTCGACTAGGAATTAAATTGCTATATAGGCTAATATTAATCCAAATTTGAGCAAGACTTTTCTAAAATAGCCATGAAACAGAAAGAATCCACCAAAGAAGTGTTAGATGACACAGATATCGCCATCTTAGAACATATCCAACAAGACGGACGCATGAGCAACAGCAAGCTCGCAGAGAAGGTCAACCTCAGCGAAACCCCATGCTGGCGTCGTTGGAAACGCATGGAGGAAACTGGCTATATCGATGGTTACGCCGCTAAGCTGAATCGTAAGAAATTAGGCTTTCATGTGGCTGGTTTTACTCTTGTGACCTTGGGTAACCATGAAGTTGAAAACACAGAACCATTCGAAGAATTTGTCGCGGTAACCGATTGGATTCCTATGTGTCACTGCATTGCAGGCGGCGCCGATTACATGGTGCATGTGTTGGCCAAAGATTTGGAAGAGTACTTTGAGCGTATTAGCTCGATCAGACGAGTCAAAGGCGTGAGTGCGATTCAGTCGAACATCTCAGTAAAAGAGTTGAAAAACAGCTATCGATTACCGCTTTCAGATTAGCTCCCTAAAACACATAAAACAAAAAGCCCAGCCGCGATAGATTTCTAAAGTCTAAGGCTCTGGGCTTAACGTTATTATTTACTGGGTTAACTGGCTTAGCTATTCACAAGGATGAGCTAGATGGATCAAGGCTAAACCACCGAGTGATGTTTCACGATATTTCTTGTTCATGTCTTTACCGGTTTGGTACATGGTTGCGATGACCTTATCGAGTGAGATCAAAGACTTGCTGTTTCGCTTCAATGCCATGCGAGATGCATTAATTGCCTTCATCGCACCCATCGCATTTCGCTCGATACACGGCACTTGAACCAAGCCGCCAATTGGGTCACAAGTCATACCCAATGAGTGTTCCATCGCGATTTCCGCCGCAATACAGATCTGCTCATTGCTGCCACCGCGTAGTGCCGTTAATCCCGCAGCCGCCATAGAGGATGATACGCCTACCTCACCTTGGCATCCTACTTCCGCACCAGAGATCGAAGCGTTAGTTTTGTACAGAATACCAATCGCGCCCGATACCGCTAAGAAATCTTTTAACTGCTTAGTATCCAACTCTTTAATGAAGCGATGGTAGTACATCAACACAGCAGGAATAACGCCCGCCGCACCATTGGTTGGTGATGTTACCACTTGGCCACCAGCCGCATTTTCTTCGCTAACCGCAAACGCAAACAAGTTAATCCAATCCATGATTTCCATTGGGTCGTTTTCAACCGCCGCATTCGCTTCTAACTTTTTCAGTAGGTTAGGCGCACGACGAGTTACGTTCAAACCACCATCAAGAATGCCTTCGGTTTCAAAGCCACGCTCCATACAACGACTCATCACTCGCCAGATTTGATCCGCTTTCTCTGAAATAATGTCAGCGCCTTCGAACTCCGCTTCATTTTTTAGAATCATACCACCGAGGCTCATCCCACTATTGTCAGCTTGTTGAAGCATTTCATCGGCGTTTTTGAACGGGAAAGGAACTTCTACCGCTTGGGTTTGAGTACCATTTTGCAGTTCATCAGCAGTTGCGATAAAACCGCCGCCAATCGAATAATAAGTTTCATCGACAATCACGTTGCCACTCTGGTCAAACGCAGTAATCATCATGCCATTTTCATGCAGAGGCAGATTGTCTTTGTGGAACAACATGTCGGTTTCGTAGTTGAAGGCAATGTGCTTGGTGCCCGCTAAATCCATCTCACCACTGTCTACGGCATGACGCATTGCTTGGTTTGCGCTGGTGATTTTGATGGTGTCTGGTTTATTGCCGAGTAGCCCCAATATTGTAGCTCTGTCGGTGTGGTGACCTATGCCAGTCAATGACAAAGAACCGTATAAATCCACCTGAATACGCGTCACTTCTGCGATTTTATCAGCGATTAATTGTGTGAAATGGAAACCCGCAATCATTGGGCCGTTGGTGTGAGAGCTCGATGGCCCAACACCAATTTTGTAGATATCAAAGATCGATAACATAGATATACCAGTAAAAAGTCGGTCAATTAAGAAAGAGCGGCATAAAGCCAATCAGGGATAACAGTACAAGCAGCAATCGTCACAACAGCGAACGCCAACAAGCCATAATGACTCGCGGTAGGCTTTGCAAACAAATGCTTTTGCTTTTCTATAAATTCATTTTGTTGCTCGGTTACCTCTCCCCAGAAGCGGCTCACAACAACACCTAACACTAAGAAAACCACAGTGCCAATCAAGGCAAACCAAGGCCAAGCTATTCCGCTGTATTTGGCGATGAATACGACGGCCACACTGCCAATACTGCCCGCAATTACGCCTTTCTCGTTTGCTTGTTTGAAGAACAAACCCAAGATGAAAGAGCCAAGGCGAATACCAACAAAAATAGAGGTTAAGCTCGCAATCGTTTTAAGCACTGATTCATTAGAAACAGCCAGTAACGCAGGCACAACAACCGACGCTGCAGCAACCAGGCTCATTTTTCTAGCCACTGATTCATAGTGCGCGTCAGAGGCTTGCTTACGGAAGAAGCGCTTATAGAAATCGAACGTTGCGACCGTCGCCATTGAGTTATAGGTGGAATCCAATGTCGACATTGCCGCAGCCGAAAGTGCTGAGATCACCAAACCAACAATGATTGGGTTGGTATGGTTAAACACAAAATCGAGAATCACTTCGTTGCTGTTTTCAAAACTGCTGTCTTGATAAAAGACACTTAACAGCACCCCCATCACAGCAAAGAACAGATAAACAAAAAATGCGCCGTAGCCACAAAGCAACATCGATTTTTGCGCTGTTTTAACACACTTAGTCGCCAATGTTCTTTGAATAATCAGTTGGTTAGTGCCATACACACTCAGGTGCAAGAAGCTCACAGCCACTACGCCGGCCCACAATGTGGTATCGACGCCTAAGTCAAAATCGAGATTGATGATATTCAAATGTTCAGGAGACAACATCTCGCCCGCATCGATTTTCATCAGCAATAAAACAAAGATCGCAATGCTGCCGATAATCAACACTGCTGACTGAAGCATGTCAGTCCAGATTACAGTCGAGATACCACCCGCATAGGTATACAACGCAGTAAATACGCTGATGTAGATGATCGCCTCAGAGATACTCACTGGCAGCACTTGCACTAAGATCAGGGCTACCGCATACAGAATAACCCCTGCCGAAATACACTGAACCACAATGAACACGATGGAATTGATCGTGCGAGCAACAACGCCAAAGCGGTGCTCTAGGTATTCGTAAATCGAGGTTAGGCCGAGCTTGTAAAACACCGGAACAAAGAAAAGCACAGTGAAAAAGATCACTATTGGATAGTTCAAATGTACGCTCATCGCTTCCATGCCTGAGCTATAAACCCAGCCCGGCATGCCAACGAACGTCATTGCGCTGATGTAGGTTGCAAGAATCGACACACCTGCCGTAAACCAACCAAACTGTTTTCCACCAGTCGAAAAGTCGCCACCGACGCTATAGCGCCTATTAACTAAGTAGCTGATAAACAAAGTAGTTAGCACATAAAGAGCAATAACCACAAAACTTGAGTACGTAACCATTTTTAGATTCCGTTTATTGTATGTCGCAATTAATTCGCTGCCAATAGTACTCAAAAATGGATATTTTCCCTCAAAAACCCACAATAAGTGTGACTATTATCACTAAGATAGACGATTAAACACTCAAACCACCCCACAAAGCACAAAAACCCAGTTAAATGAGATCAAGATCACCAAAATGCACAAAATGGGTACGCACTCATTTTAAAATTGACTTTGATCACGGATCTAATAACCACAAAAATTCTATTATCTCTCCCGAAATGAAGACGGTGTGATGAAGCTAAATAATCAACACACAATAATTAAAACCAAAACCACCCTATATAAAATAAAGGTTTATCGGTCATGACCATTAAAAAACACATGAGCGAAGTTCCTATGATTCAAAGGGTAGCCGCATATCTAGCAATTCTAGTAGGTTACTTTTTTTATTGTTATAACTTTGTAATTATTGACTACGTACGCCCATACATTGTGGAAGAATATGCTGGTATTAGCCTTTCTGATACCGCTCAGTTCTACACTTGGCAGTCGGTTGGTGCTCTGATTGGTGCTCTGAGCTGTGCATGGTTCGCAACCAAGTTCGGCAAGAAGTCCACACTAATAGCAATTACGGCATTAAACGGTGGTGCAACCATCATCAACATGATGTTTACCGACTACGCCACTTGGGCTGCAATGCGTTTCATCATTGGACTATCTTTAGGTGGTTACTTCACTGTAGCTGTATCTTTGATGATTGGCCTATTTACACCAACGGTTCGAGGTAAGTTGACTGCTTTTGCTTCTTCAATGTTCTCTGTTGCTTTAGTGGCAATGGGCGCTTACGCAGCCTTCATTACAAGTGTTGATGCACCTTGGCAGAGCCTAATGTGGGTAGGTGGTATTCCACCGCTTGTAGCAGCAGCGTTAATGATCTTTGTATTACCAAGCGACAAAACTGTGATCGCCTACGGTGAAGAAGATCAACAAACAACAACCAATACAGCTGGGGAAGTAACCGAAGCTAAAAAAGGTTCTTGGGGTGAGATGTTAAGCAAGCCTTACCGCAAAATTACGATTACTTGTTTACTTCTTTCTGGTCTTAACTTCTACGGATTCCAATTCTTCGGTGGCTTTGTAACTACCTACCTGAAAGATGTTCGTATGTTTGATGGTGCAACCATCGGTTTGATCTTCTCTATCTCAGCATTTGGTTCACTCTTCGGTGCTTGGTTCTGGGGATGGGCAGCAGATAAGTACGGTCGTAAGATCAACGCGTTCGGCTTCATCCTCGCAGGTATCATGGTTTCTATCTTCTTTGTCGCACCTGGCGACATGATGATTGGCGGCCTAAACATGCTGGCTCTTCTGGGTCTTATCTACAACTTCGGCCTGTCTGCTTCTGCAGTATGGGGCGGTTACTTCTCTGAATTGTTCCCAGCACGCTTGCGTAGCTATGGTGCAGCTTTATTCCATGGCGGTCGTATTATCGGCATGTGGGCACCAATGGTTCTTATCTTCATCCAAGAGCGTACCGACCTACAAACAGCAATGTGGGGCTCACCAATCGTATGGATTATCGCCGGCCTACTATGGCTAACACTGCCTGAAACTCTAAAAGGTGGCGTCTTCGATAAGAGCAAAAAAGCTGAAGCAGCAAAAGCTTAATTCGACACTCATACGCTGAAGTTCAAATACGAAAAGTTTAAAGCCGGCTGATAAATCAGCCGGTAACAAAATCCAAATCGAGTCCTGTTCCGAATGTTGACTCGACAACACAAAGAGAAATTATTATGTCTAAATATCAAGAAGCGAAACGCATTGTTCGTGAATACTTCGATGCAATGGAAAACGCAACTCACGAGAACGTTGCTGAAGTTTTAAAAGCACACACTTCTGAAGATTACTTGTGGCGCGGTGTTTACCCATTCCGTGAGCAAGAAGGCGCACAAGCAGCAGCTGACGTATTCTGGGCACCAATGATGAAGTCAATGACTCGCATGCAGCGTCGTCAAGACATCTTCATCGGTGGTAACAACGAAGTTAACCCAGATGAGATTTGGGTAATGAGCATGGGTCACTTCATGGGTCTATTCGACGCTGAATACCTAGGTATGCGCCCAACTGGCAAGATCATGAACGTTCGCTACGCAGAATTTAACTGTGTTGTTGATGGCAAAATCACTAAGACAGGCCTGTTTCTAGACCTACTAGGCATGATGGATCAAGCGGGTTGCTACCCACTTCCACCATCAACTGGTAAGCACTTCGTATACCCTGGCCCACGTAACCACGACGGTCTGCTATTCGAAGACGCGGCTCCAGAAGAAGGTGTTGCGACACTTGCTCTAGTAAACAAAATGGTTGATGACCTGTCTGCTCTTAACGACAGCGGCGCGATGGGTTGCCCACCAGAAGTACTATCGAAGAGCTGGTCAAAAGACATGATTTGGTACGGCCCATGTGGTATCGGCGCGTCTTACACAATTCCTCGCTACCAACAACAGCACCAACTTCCTTTCCGTAACAACCTGAAAGACAAGAAGTTCAACGGCCACGTTTGTCGTTTCGCTGAAGGTAACTTCTCTTGTTTCTTCGGTTGGCCAAACCTATCAAACACACCAACAGGTGGCTTCCTAGGTATGACTGGCGGTGAAGTACGTGCAAACATGCAAGTAGTTGACGTTTACTACCGTGACGGTGACAAACTGTCTGAGAACTGGGTTCTTATCGACCTTCCTTACTGGCTACAACAGCAAGGTCTAGATGTGTTCGAACGCACTTCAAGCATCATGAACCCAACGCTGTAATCGATACGCTTTAATCCAAAAGATTGAAACGAAATAGTGGCAACCTAAATAGACATCTGATTTAGGTTGCCACGCTTACTGGGGGACCCTTCTCGCTCCTAGTAAGTGCTCCAACCAATTCATTATTGCTCCACTAATAACTGAATCTACTAGTGCCTCATGGATGGGGTACACCCTGCCAAACCATTACCAATATAACGGGCTTGAAAGCACGGTGGCTTTCTACGGCCTGAATAAAGAGAATTACAATGAAAAAGTCGATTCTTTCAGCAGTGATCCTGACAGCACTTACCTCAGGTTCTGCTTTTGCTGCACACACTTTTACCAATGACGCGGGCGATAGCCTTACTTTAGACGGTCGTTTCGACGTTCGTTACCAAGATAAGGGCGGCGACCACAACGGTGAGTGGAACAGCGGTAGCTCTCGTTTCGGCCTTAAAGGTCAAATGGGACTCGATAACGGCTGGACTGGCTTTGGCCATGCTGAATGGGGTTACAACTCAGGTGCTAACGGCGACAATATTTACGACCGACTTCTATACGCAGGCGTAGAGCACGACAAATACGGCAAGATCGCAGCAGGTACTAAGCAGTGGTCTACTTTTTATGACGTAGCATGGTACACCGACTTAGGTCGTGTCTTCGGTACTCGCGGCTCAGGTGTTTACAACCTTTCTGACTGGGGTATTGCATCAGGTACAGGTCGAGCAGAAAACTCCATTACTTACCGTAACTCAATCAACGACCAAGTAAGCTACGGCTTCACTTACCAAACGACACGTGAAGATGTTGCACTGTCTGGCTCAGATCGTAGTTCAAATTCAGGGACAGACAACCGCTCAACAGCAACTTTGAAGAACGGTATGGGTGCGTCGATCACTTACAAACCATTTAATGGCGTAACACTTGGTGCGGCTTACCACCAAAATGAGCTAGAAGATCTTTCAACGAGCGTTGAAGGAGCTAAAAATGGTGACAACATGCGCATCATGTTATTGGGTGCGAACTACAGCAACGGCGGCTTCTACGCAGGTGCAACTTTCCACGTGGGCGAAAACTGGGAGTCTGTTGAAACTTCAACAACAAACAACGTACTGATGGATACGCTAGGTGGTGAAATCTACACGTACTACCACTTCGACAATGGCCTACGCCCTACGTTGAACTACAACTACATGGAAGATCGTGATGACCAAACAGATGGCTATGAGCGTAACCTGCTTATCCCTGGTGTTGAATACCACTTCCAGAAGAACAAATTCCTAGTTTGGACTGAATACCAATTCGACCTAGGTAAAGATCAGCTCGTTGGCAATAAATTCGAAAACAGAGACGACCAATTCGCTGCAGGTATTCGTTACTACTTCTAACGCCCAGTTAGTCGATTCATAAATTCTTTAAACAAAGCTCTGCTCTTACGCAGAGCTTTTTTGGGTCATACCCAGAATAATATTCAACACTCTCTATTAACCCTTATTTTTCATCCAATCATGGCATATTGTATTTTTGAGTACGTACCTAATTATGTTACTCTATGCACAGTCAATTTGGTTCAAAAGTATGGTCTATGAGCTCTCCAAAACACTCCACGGCGTCAAAGCCAACCGTCACCTCTAAAGATGTCGCTAAACTTGCTGGCGTTTCTCAATCAACTGTATCTCGTGTATTTGTCCCGGGCAGTTCAGTGTCTGAAAAGACCAAGCAAAAAGTGTTCGATGCAGCAAAATCGTTGAACTATCGTCCCAATGCCTTTGCCCGCAGTCTGACGACAAATGAGTCCAAATTGATTGGCTTAGTTTTCCCAGATGCCGACTACCCTATCCACATGAAAACTCTGCAGCTTATCTCTACTGAGCTACAAAAGCAGGGTTACTCTGCGGTATTGATTCCTTGGCAAGTGGATGGAAACGACAACCACTCGATTCCTAATATCTTCCAATACCGAGTTGATGGCGTAATTGCTGCTTCGGCGACCTTTAATAAGTCGCTTTATGAAGAGTGTGAAGAGTTCAACATCCCCATTGTTCAGTATGCTCGTGTAGTTGAGGGGACTAAGAGTAGCCATGTAATAAGTGACAACTACGCCGCAGGCCAAGTCGCCGCTCAACATTTACATAGCGTAGGAACAAAGTCAGCGGTTTACCTGACAGGTAACGTGCCAACCTACACCAACGGCGAGCGTGAATCGGGCTTTTGCTCAGAATTCGAAGATCTAACAGGCAAGCAAGCTCGTGTTATTGAAGCTGACTATGACTACCTTGATGCTCTAGATACCATTCGGACTCTGTTTTCAGAACCCACACATCCTCAAGCGATTTTCTGTGCGACAGATAACCTCGCGATGGCAGTAATGGATGTGGCGCGCTTAGAATTTAACCTGCGTATTCCAGAAGATCTTCAAGTGATTGGTTTTGACGATATCCCACAGACTCAATGGTTGAACTACCAACTCACTACCTTCAAGCAAGATTTCAGACGCCTTGCACGTGAATCAGTGAAAATTGTCGTTAGCCAGATTCAAGAGCAAGACACAAGCTTGGTTAAGCTGATGGTGCCAGTGAAGTTCATTGAACGAAACACGACGCTAAAACAGAACCAACGTTAAGACGCTTTCAAACAAAAATCCCGCTCAGTGTGAGCGGGATTTTTTATGATATTTAACTAGTTACCTACACCACCGGTCTTCTCTGCCGGAGAGTCAGGCGTCACTGGAGGCCACTCTTGGAAGGTTGCTAGATGTTGTTGGACAGCCGCTTGTGCCGGGCCAAATGCCCACATTTTTTGTCCCATCCATTTTAGGTACATGCCCGACTCTTCCGCCGCTCGCTCGTATGGGTCACGACGTAAGTTAAACAGCAATGGTGCGTTTAGCTCTTCTTTAGGGCCACTCCAACCGTGGTTTTGCACGATGAAATGCGCCTTCCAATCACCAACACGAACCGCTTGCAGCTTGTCTCGTTCGTAGTAGTAGATCTCTTTACGGTTTGACTCGCCTTTCTCGGTCAGCATATCCACTTGGTTGTAACCATCAAGGTGCGCTTTAAAGCCATCGTGACCTTTCAGCAGTTTTTCTTTTAGATCCGTTGGACCACCAGCCGCAGCGACAAGAGTGGGTAACCAATCCATACCATCAAAGATGCCATTGCCTACAGTACCCGCTGGGATTTTACCCGGCCAGCTAACCAATGCAGGGGCTCTTACGCCACCTTCCCAAGTTGTGCCTTTCTCACCGTGATAAGGTGTCATACCGCCATCTGGCCAAGTCATGATCTCTGGGCCGTTATCGGCAGTGAAAATGATGATGGTGTTGTCAGCAATACCGAGTTCTTCCATCTTCGCCATCATCTCACCGACGTGATCATCAAGATCTTTCATGACCACTTCTTGGAGTCCCCAACCGTTTTGACCGAGCATCGCTTCGTATTCAGGTGACAGGTGCGTCCAAACGTGACCGCGTGATGGACAGTACCAAATAGGTGTGAGATGGATAACGCAGATCAATAAGGATTGGAAGTTTCACGCAACCATTGATGCAGGGCTTGGTAGTGACACCAACTTTACCTCATCTCTGTTAACTGGCGTGCGATACCAGATAAACAGTTGGTCTGACTTAAATGTTGCCTACAAATCGACCTGGGTTGATTACGAAAACAAGGGGACCTTTGAATACGATACCGCATCGCAAGGGTTCCTGATTGGTTGGGCTGCTCATTTCTAGTCAAACAATAAGAGGTAAGCCTGATATCGTTAGGCTTACCTGACAATGTCAATCTTTCAAGAGTTAATACCGGTTTTAACTAACGAACAAGCAAAACTACCCATCAACGACCTAGTTATTCACAGTGTTTGGAACTACGCACTCTTTCTTCATGATAGTTAAGCCGGCCTCGAGAGTTTCTGTCCAAGCTTGTTCGACGCTTTCATCGTAGTGAGGGTCATATTTTTTAACTGTATTGAGTAACGAATTGAACCACTCGTTGAGTTCTTGCTCAGAGATATCCATTCCTAAATCTTTATGTCGCTTCCCAAGCTTTTTTACCGAGCTTCGTACGCTCGGCAGACCCGCAGAGTTATAGATAAGAATGATCGAGGCTTTAAGCATCTTGGTTTGTTGCTCTAACCCTATATTTTCAAAACGTTCTGAAAACCTTGGGTTATGCTCGCAAAAATCAGCCAAAAACGTTTCGAGAAATTCTTGGTCAATCCGGCAGCGCTCAAAACTTTCATAAAACAGTTCGTTCGGTTTCATCTAGCCAGTCCTTTGCAAAATTTTGAGTTATCGGGAAGCTAACAAGTCCAGAGCCGCAACTTAGCCAACTCCGAACCATCAATATGATCTAAGTATACGCCACTGTGGCATAAAATGAACGATGGCATAACGTAAACTACGGCATAAAGTGCGTTGCACAAATCTTGTTTCCATCAGGATCTCGCAAATAAGCCATGTACAAGCGACGCTCGTCAGAACCTCTCGCTCCGGGGCCATTTTCAATGCTGGTACCGCCATTTTCGACGCCAACTCGATGCCACTCATCTACAACTTCAGGAGAAGACGCAAGAAAACCCACCGTCATACCGTTGCCGTGAGTCGCAGGCTGACCATCAATCGGCTTCGTTAAGCCCAACACACCCGTTTGGCTAACGTAAACACAGCGCCCTTTGGGATCAACAGAGCCTTCGCTATAACCAAGCACTTTCATGATTGGGTTATAAAAAGCCTTCGCGCGTTCAATATCATCGGTACCGAGAAAAACATGGCTGAACATAACTAACCTCTTCTTTTATTGAAAGAACCATCTAAACTAGACCTATAATTCGTGTTTGTCTAGGCACGCTATTCGGTCACAACTGTTGCTTAACCCATTGAGCAAACACCTGAAACTTAGTTCGCTGTTCCATGCCTTTCGGGAACTCAGTTAGTCTGTTCAACAATTCGTTGTGCGCCCTGCCCTTGGTCATGCAAGATATCATCAGGATTTAGCAAGTTGCACTTTTGCATACTCAAGCATCCGCAACCGATACAGCCGGTTAAGTTCTCTTGTAGCGATTTAATCTGCGCCATTTTACTGTCGAGTTGCCCCTGCCACTTCTTAGCAACGCGCTCCCAATCTCGCTTAGTCGCGGTATGGTTCATCGGCAGTGTCGATAATTCTTCGGTGATCTCTTCCAGCGTGAAGCCTATCGACTGCGCGACTTGGATCAACGCAATTCGTCTCAACATCGCCGACTGATAACGGCGCTGATTTCCGTTAGTACGAATCGAAGCAATCAACCCCTTGGTTTCGTAAAAACGTAACGCCGAAGGAGCCACGCCACTGCGCTCAGCCAACTGGCCTATGGTGAGGTATACGATGTTTCTCATTACGACACTATCCTTGAGATCATAAATATTTAAAGCTTACTTTAACTTTAGAGTAGCGACCTATTGTTACCTTAACCAATTAATGTCCTTAAACTTTGACAACGGGCGCAATGAAAAGCAATCGTGAACATGGCTGCTTTGTTTTATTGTGGTGTTCTCGCTCTCTAAATCTGACTCATGATCGATTTCAGGCTCTCGGCCATTTCGGCATTGATGATCTCACCCGTTTCTACATTAAAGTTGTCGTAGAAACTTGGCACCGACATCGACCCCTTCACATCTGCATCAAAGTAAGGTGCCGAATTTACCGCAGACGACAACACAGAGTTTGCGCCGCCTGGGCCTGGTGATGTGGAGAGCATCACAACAGGTTTGCCTTGGTACACTTTCATGTCGATTCGTGATGTCCAATCAAACACATTCTTAAAGGCTGCGGTGTATGAGCCGTTATACTCTGCAAAAGAGATGACCACAGCATCTGCTTCGCCAATCTTGCTAAAAAAGCGTTGAGCGTGTTGATGAACACCTGAATCTTGCTCTCTTTTCTCGCTGTAAATTGGCATCTCGAAATCATTAAGGTCGAGCACCTCGACTTGCGCGCCTTCGACTAAACCTGCGGTGTACGCTGCAAGTTGTTGATTAATTGATGTTGTACTGTTGGTCGCGCCAATCGCTAATACTTTCATTGTTGATCCTTGTTCATTTTTCTCACCTTTTTGCACTCATGACTTCAATTACGGAGCTCAAAATTCATAACTGAAGATTCGTAACGTCTGTTTGATAACATCAAAACCTGCACTAGGCGACAAGGTGATAGATTGTGTTTTTAGATTGGGGATGATGATAAAACCTCAAGTTAACTTGAGGTAAAGCGATATTTTCAAAATATAGGAAATAGTTTAAAAACACTTATAAAGCAGTTGATTATGAAAGGTTTAACATAGGTTGGCATTACACAGGAAAAAGTCAGCACACCCAAAATACATTGAGTGTGCTTTATCGAAGTATTATTTACTTAAAGTGATTTAATGGACAGACACCAGAGTAAGCGACACCGGATAGCTCGGCCATTTCGCGATTCCATGTTGCCAAATCATGAGGGTTAAATTGATTCAAATGATCATGCCCACATGCCCTCGCCATCACTTGCATTAATTCTGTCGAGGCTTCAAAGAAGTTCTTAAGCTGGTTCGATGCTTTCTCGACATTCAAACGCTGACGTAAATCGGCTTTTTGAGTTGCAATACCAGCAGGGCAATTATTGGTGTTACACATTCTCGCCGCCACACAACCTATCGACTGCATGGCACTGTTTGAGATAGCGACACCATCAGCACCAAGCGCCATCGCTTTTACGAAATCCATCGGCACGCGCAAGCCGCCCGTGATGATCAATGTGACTCTGTCACTGACCCCTTGTTTATCGAGATACGCTCTAGCGCGAGCGAGTGCTGGAATAGTGGGAACACAGATATGGTCACGGAACATTTCTGGCGCCGCCCCTGTACCGCCACCACGCCCATCTAAGATGATGTAATCGGCACTGGCATCAAGCGCGAACTGAATGTCTTCTTCGATGTGATTGGCACTTAACTTAAAGCCAATCGGGATACCGCCTGTCACCTCTCGAACACGGTCGGCGAACTTTTTAAAATCCTCGACCGTGTTAAGGTCGACAAAGGTGGGTGGAGAAATCGCTGCCGTGCCCGCTTCAATGCCACGCACCTCCGCGATCTTGCCTATGTTCTTCGCGCCCGGTAAGTGCCCGCCCGTTCCGGTTTTGGCACCCTGCCCGCCTTTAAAGTGGAAGGCTTGAACGTTTTTGAGCTTAGCTTCATCGTAACCAAACTGAGCACTGGCTAATTCATAAAAGTAGCGAGAGTTCGCCGCTTGCTCTTCGGGTAACATACCGCCCTCACCGGAGCAGATACCCGTCCCTGCGAGTTCGGCACCTTTCGCCAATGAGACTTTTGCTTCTTCAGATAGCGAGCCAAAACTCATATCAGACACAAACAAAGAGATGTCCAATTTGAGTGGCTTTTTCGCTTTTGGTCCAATAATAAGCTCAGTACCGACGGGCACATGTTCCAATAACGGTTTGGTCGCCATTTGTGCAACCATCACTTGAATATCATCCCAGTGAGGTAATAGATATCTTGGAACACCCATTGAAGTCATTGGCCCATGATGTCCAACCTTGGATAAACCATCACGCGCCAGTTGATGAATAAACTCGACGGTAGGTTCTTCTTTGGTTGCGCTCGTAGCTGGCGACAAATCTGGCGCAGCCGCTTGAATGTGAACCTCCGGGCCTTCTTGCCCAACTTGTTCCGCTGTGAACTGTTTATGAGTGCCATCGCAGAAAGGAAGGTTGTTGGAATACTTACAGCGACAAAGGTAGGCGTCTCCGCTCTCTTCGGCGACAAAGCTTTTCGGTTTGAACCCCGTACCAGCATGAGAACCGTCACAAAACGGTTGGTTTTTCGACTTCCCACAGGTACAGAAGTAATACTCCTCCCCTTCTGTTAGCTCGACCTTAACGGGTTTGTTATCCGCTATTACTGGACTCTTCATAGTTCGCTCACCTTTTCTTTCTTATGATTTGATGACTGAAGCGATGACTTGCTCACAAGAGTAAAGTAAAGGTGAGATACGCGGCTAATTCAATAAATGAGCCAGAGAAAACAAGCTGGATAGACAGCCTAAAAACAGAAATCTTGCTGATTC
The DNA here is from genome assembly GCF_041467155.1 of Vibrio sp. 10N.247.310.23. Lineage (NCBI taxonomy): Bacteria > Pseudomonadati > Pseudomonadota > Gammaproteobacteria > Vibrionales > Vibrionaceae > Vibrio > Vibrio sp. 10N.247.310.23. The sequence continues at coordinate 25,818 of NZ_JBFSTZ010000034.1, forward strand.
AACACAAACAAAAATGGCCACCAAATCGGCAGCCATTGTGTTTTAAATCTGAGTCTAAGCTAAACGTGAAAGGTTAATCGAATAACTCGATAACCAGCTTGTTGTCTTTAATCACTAGATTAGGTTCCGATGACTTGATCAATGACTCTTGAACCTTGTTGCTGTCCAGTTTGTAAACTGGCGACTGGGACAAAGCAAAGCCAATCATAGAAACGGCAGGCTTAAGTAGTTTGGCGACCTCAGGCGAAAGCTGTTTATCTTTTTCTTCAAAGCGCTCTAAACGCAGTGATTTCAAATAAATCTCGCCACTCTCTTTGTCATATTCAGGAATCGCACTGAACTCGATATCAAGATCCAACCTCATATTCGGCACGTTAAACACCTGAACTTGTGCATTGGTATTCGCCAGAACAGACACGCGCTCGGCATCAGCTCGGCCAATTTGCACCGCTAAGTCATCGACAGCGACTTGCGCATACATAACGTTTTGTACACCCACTTCTTGCTCTAACATCACCGAATCTTGAAGGTAGTTCGTCATTTCTTGCTCGGTCACGCTGTAGCTCACACAACCGCCTAGCATTAGGGCTATGAAGGCTAGAATGAAACGGCTCATTGATTTCGTTGTCATTGGGGATCGACTCTTAATATGTAATTGCATGGAACGGATTTTACCTCGAGATGGTACTGTAAAATAGTCGTCACAATTACAGTGTCGGATAAGTGAGTAAAATGATCCACCTAATCGGTGATTGCGTATAGTTGGGAATTGGTAAAAATAGTAAGGGAAGCAATGACTTCATTAACGATATTTTACGATGGGACATGCCCGTTGTGCGCAAAGGAGATGGCGGCACTTGCAAAGCATGATGTCGAGAATAAGATTCAAACCATCGATATCTACAGTGAAGCCTTTTCAGACTACCCTCAGATTGATGCCGACGCAGCCAACACCATTTTGCATGCACTGGATGAGAATGGAAAACTGCTGCTAGGTTTAGACGTGACCTACCAAGCGTGGCGCTTAGTAGGAAAAGGTTGGCTATACGCCCCTTTACGTTGGGCGATATTCAAGCCAGTGGCCGACTGGTGTTATCTTCGGTTTGCCAAGAACCGATACAAAGTCTCTTTCTGGCTAACTGGAAAGTCACGCTGCGATGGTAACAGCTGCTCAAAATAGTACTTGGTTAAGACATACCACTTGCGACTTTGTAATACACCACACCAAACAGCGCAGCAAAAACTAAAACGGTAACCGCGACTTTTAACCAAATAAACTTCATGTTTTGTCCTTTAAATTCTGTTTACTGTTTCGCGAGCAACGTTACCACAACAAAACATTCGGTTGGGTAATGATTTATAGAACTTTGTAGTGAGTCTTGATAACTAAGTGAGAACCTTTATGTCGGCAAAAGAGAGAAACCTTCCCACACATCGAATTTCTAGATTCAGTAAGTTCGCTTCGTTGGCGACAAGAGTCGCGGGTAACGTGCTAACGGAAGGCACCAAACAAATTGCACAAGGCAACAGGCCCAAAGCAAAAGACTTACTGTTAACGCCACAAAACATTGCTCGCCTGACCGATCAACTCGCACACCTGCGCGGTGCGGCTATGAAGTTAGGACAGATGCTATCAATGGATGCGGGTGATGTCTTAGAACCAGAGTTAGCCGACATTCTCTCTCGCCTGCGCTCCGATGCCGATCCACTGCCAACAAAACAGCTCAATCAAGTGTTAGAAAGCTCGCTCGGGAACCATTGGAAAACCGAATTCCTGTCCTTCAATTTTAAACCGATCGCCAGTGCATCTATCGGACAAGTTCACCAAGCCTATAGTGATGCTGGGGACAAACTCGCAGTCAAAGTCCAATACCCCGGCATTAGAAAAAGTATCGACAGTGATGTAGATAACGTGGGCACGCTGCTCAATATTGTTGGCTTGATACCAAAGTCGGTCGACTACAAAGGCTTGTTAGAAGAGGCAAAGAAACAGCTCCACGATGAAGCAGACTATGCTCGCGAAGCTGATTACGCAACTCGTTACCATGATGCATTGAAAGAATACTCTCACTTCGTCGTACCTAAGATTCATCCGCAAGTCTCTTCAGAATCGGTGCTCGCCATGGACTTCATCGAAGGCGTCTCGATAGAGCAAATCGAAAGTTACGACCAAAGCACACGTGACTTTGTAATGCACAGCTTACTGGAGCTTCTGTTCAGAGAGTTGTTCGATTTTAAGATGGTGCAAACCGATCCCAATTTCGCCAACTACCTTTATGTTGAAAACACCCGACAAATTGGCTTATTAGATTTCGGAGCAACCCGTGAGTACAGTGACCGCTTCAGCGAGGGTTATCGCTTGGCCTTTTCCTCTGTCATTAACAACGATGAGCAAGTGCTCAACCGAGCTTTAGAGCAAATAGGATTCTTTAGCGAGACAATTCTTCCCGAACAACGCCAAGCGATTCTAAATCTAGTGAAGATGGCCTGTGAGCCGATGTTAGTTGACGAAGAGTACGACTTCAAAGCCAGTGGATTGGCACAAAGGCTTCGTGAAGTAGGCACCATTTTGAGCATGGAACAAGAGTATTGGCATACGCCGCCCGCCGATGCGCTGTTCCTGCACCGAAAAATTGGTGGCATGTATCTATTAGCGGCTCGCCTTGGTGCAAAAGTGAATATCAGTCGCTTGGTCGCTCCATATCTTATCTCAGAGAGCAAAAGCACAACTAAAAGCGCGAGTTAATGAGACAGTAAATAATACGCAAAGTGATCATTTCATCGTGCTCAAGAGTAATAACCATTACGCCAACTAAAATGAGCCAACCCTATGAAATGTTCACTACTTTGCTCAACCGCACTGATTACAAGCCTCACGAGTTCCATCGCCTTTGCAGCGATCTGTCCCGAAATACTTAATGGCAAACAGCGCTTGTTAAACTCAACCGAAGAAATCGCCTTGTGCGATGAGTTTCAAGGCAAAACTCTATTGGTGGTAAATACAGCGAGCCAATGTGGCTTCACTCCGCAGTTTGAGCAACTCGAGCAACTTCATCAAACCTACAAAGACCAAGGCTTCACGGTTATCGGTTTCCCAAGTAATGATTTTCGCCAAGACAAGGGAAGCGAAGAGAAGACGGCAAAGGTTTGTTACCTAGACTATGGCGTGACCTTCCCAATGATGGCACGAGCTTCACTGTCTGGTAGCAACGCCAACCCCGTGTTTACAGAGATACAACAGCAAGCGGGCGTAACGCCTAAATGGAACTTTTACAAATTCTTGATCAGTAAAGAAGGTAAAGTCGTCGCCACCTTCCCTAGCTCCACATCTCCAGTGAGTGCCACGCTCAAAAACGCGATTGAGCAGCAGTTATGAAGGCGGATTACATGGCAACAACTCAAACCCGTAACACCATGGCCAAACTGGGGTACATGGGGTTAATTCCGTTTTTATTCGGTCTTCTCCTTTCGCTCACCGACAGCCAATTTATGGGGATAAGCGGTGAAACGCTGTTCATCACCTACAGCGTGGCAATTTTGAGTTTTCTTTCAGGGATCTTGTGGGCAAATGGCATCGAAAACTTTGAAAGCCAATCAAGTAACAAAGCACTGCTAATAAGCAACGCGATTGTGCTCATCGCTTGGCTGGCAGTATTGCTTGGCGAACAAAAAGAGCTAGTGACAACTCTGATTCTCATCTTTGGTTATATTGCGGTTTGGCGAGCTGAAAGGACGATGAGAGAAGAGAACCAGAGCCAAGGTCCTGATGGCTACTTTGATATGAGGACTCGGCTGACCTCTAGTGTCGTGTTAATGCACGGTATCGTGATGCTAACCTAGAGCTACGAGATTGTCTTTGAAGTGTGAGCCTTTGATTTAGTTAAGCGCCTTTGTTAAAAACCGTTAGCAACAATCTAGATGATGAGCTTCATCACTAACCTCGGCTCATCATCACCAAAGTAGTTGTCTTCTTGCTTGATGGTAACGAACCCCATCGATGCATAAAGCGCACGAGCCGATGTGTTATTTGGGTCTACAGTGAGCAAAAGCCTAGCATCTCGAGGCAACTGCTCAACCGCCTGTTGCATCAGTTTCCGGCCAACTCCCATGCCACGATAATTCTGGTCTACAGCCAATGATAGGACCCAAAACTCATTCTGCTTGTCTGTGGTTGTCGTTAAGGCATAGCCAGCAATCTTTGAGTCTTGCTTAGCAACCAATAAACCTTTTCCCCAGCAATCAAAGGCCTGACGAAAGAAAAACAGCGGATAGGCGTGAGCGCCAAACAAAGCATGTTCAAGCTGGTAGATATCAGCCAGTTCTTGTTTTTCCGCACAAACAACATTCATAGATAGACCTCATTTAAACCGAACCTCAAGTTTAAACATGCAAACTCAAAGGTGCTATTAATAATATATCAACAGCCTAAAGGCTTACGAACTACCTTAACGAAGATGCCACTTAACTAACGCCTGAGGAGTAGATTAGGTTACTTATGTTTTACTGTCGAATAACCAACAAATTTGCGCCAGATAACGCAAGAAAAACCGAGCACGCTTTGTTGAAACGCTTAGCCATTTGCGGCTTGGAGAACCAGTTTCTGAGGTATAAACCAAAGGCAGCGTAGATAGATATCGCGAGCAGCTCTAACACTAGGAATGTGCCACCTAGAATGAAGAACTGTGTGTTTACATTGGCTGAAACATCAACGAATTGAGGCAGAAATGCGGTAAAGATGAGTATCGCTTTAGGGTTACCAGCTGCAAGGGTGAACTCTTGTTTAACTAGACCAAACCAATTCTTATTACGTTCAATGTCCGCTACTGGGCTAGCTTGTGAGCGCCATAGGTTGAACGCGATCCACAACAGATACATCGCGCCAAATAGTTTGATCAGGAAAAACAGCGTTCAGAAGTATAAAGCACAACCGCTAAGCCAGATGCAGCCAAAGCAATCATGCCAGAAAAAGCGAGGATTCTTCCTAGGCCTGCGACAAAGGCGGCCTGAAATCCGTAACAACGGGCGTTGTTCATTGATAACAAATTGTTTGGGCCCGGAGTCATGTTGAGCGCAAAACAAGCGGGGATAAACAGCAGTAACTTCCAGATTTCCATTGGTGCTTCCTAATTGCCAAATGCCGTGATTATAAAATCCTTAAACAAGGTCTTATCGTTTATAACAGCATTTCATATCTTTTGTAACTGCATAAAAAATAAGCACCAAATCTATACAGTAAATTTTCAATCAGTTCTCAAAAAACTGTTCGTACTCGGGTGTCGCTAGATTTTCGGCGACACCAATCTCACCGACGAAATAGATAGCGCTCGCAATTGTATCTATCGTTGGGTTTGATTCTCGCTCTGGGAAGTCGCCAACAGCAGGAACAGATTTTGGCGCAGACACCGAACTACAAACAAGGCTATTACATACCCTGTTTTGATTTTCTAAGGAGATAGCTTCAGGAACGTCAAAGTGCTGAGTGAGTACGTCGTGGGTAGACAATTCAGACGAAGCGTACGATAAGGTTGAGAATAGAGCTGAGAGCACAATCCACTTGTTCATGTATCTTTCCATTGATGGCATTCATTGAATTTATAAATACTATCGAATCTCACACATTATGAACAGTGTTTTATTTTAATTTGCGTGAGACTGCTTACCCAGCATCAACTTGTCGAGCAGAGCTTGCGGGACAACGATCACTGAGTATTTAACAAAGGCCACCAGCGCGATTACACCAACAGCCGATCCAAGAATAAAGTCATGGACATCAACCAACACCAATCCCAGAAGTTGATCACTCGCTATCGCTACTAATGCGATGCTAACTGCGGTTACCCACTTGCTGTGTTCATAAGGTAATTGTTCCATCGCTTGGCTTACAACATACAGAAGCATGAGCCGCACAACATAAGTTGCACAAAGAACCGCGACAACACCCCACACGCCATAAATAGGCGTCACTGTGAAATAACCAATGGCCGCCAAGACCGCACATCCACCTTGAATCCACATTTGAGATTGACTCGAATCGCCACTGAAACAACCAAGGTTAAGATAATCACCTGCATTTTTGATAACGCTAATCGCAAGCAGCGCAACAACAATGGCCCCCGCGTAATGATAACTGCTCGGTAAAATGAGAGAAATAAATCCGGGTACCGTTAGAATCATCAACGAACCTAAAACAATGGCGAGGTTCACTCCGACTAACGCCCTATCGGCACACATCTTACTGCCACCCGGCTGTTGAAGCATCGCCACACGGTTTGGAAACCACCAAAGCGCGTAAGGCTGCAACAACAGACCAAGAATCAACGCGAACTTTCCGCTAACCGCATAAATCGCGAGTTCTTCGACACCGACGAAGCTTGCCATTACCCAGCGGTCGAGCCCCATGATCATATACATTGATGCACCGCCAACCAGAACGGGCAGTCCGAATTTTAAGATCTTCGCCGAGTATTTGAAGCAACCAAAAGATCCCATCTCTTGCCATTGATAACGCACTAAACAAACCATTAGCAATACACTGGATACCGCAGCTGAAATCAACACGCCATCTATACCGTATCCAGCCTCAAGCAAAACAAAAGTCATGATGGCTTGAACACCGGCTTTCAACACATTGAGCATGCAAAAACGTTTCGCCATCGCGTTCATACGCATCAGCGTTAGCGGGATAGAAATCGCCCCATCGAGCATGGTAGGAATAAGCAGAAGCAGTATCTGGTAAGGCTGGAATTCAACTGGCAACATTAAGATTAACAACGGCATACTGAGGGCAATCAAGGCGCCCCCAAGCACGCACACCAGCACGCTCAATGTGAAGCAGTTCGAGACGAGCTTTTGCTTTTCATCACCTTCGGCGACACCCACATAACGATACATGGCATCGACAATACCGAAGCTGAACAATATCGTCCCAATGTCTGCCAGCAAGACAATGGCTTCTAAGGAACCATACTCTGCCAACGTCATATTGTGCGTAATGTACGGGATCATCACCAATGAAATCCCTTTCATCATTAATATACCGATGGCGTAGTAAGCCGACTGCTTTAAAGAACCCATAGTCGTCACCTTTTCCTTACCAAGCTGGCTTTAGGAAACTTTTACAGTCTCCAATTAGGTGTCGCAATGTGCGTTTTTGAGGTGACATGACCAAAGAACGGAAACTGTAGGCAATAGCCTGTCTATTCTGTTGTAAACCTCGATAATAGTCAGCATAACCTTCCAGTATTCTCGCCTTTGCGATTTTGAAGCTAGAAGTGGGTAGATTCCATCGTTGACTGTCATTTTGGTAATGTTGAAGAATAGTCTCTATAGACTGCAAATTTCTCAATTTAAGACTTTCAGTTTGGGTAACAGAGCTCGCTCTCATCAAGTAGCCAACCTGCACCGAGTTCAACACACCGATCTGATGGTTTTCACTCATTCGAAGCCACAGTTCCCAATCTTCCCCATACTTGATGTCAGCATTGAAACTGTCTGTTTGAGAAAACACATCCGCTTTCACCATGACCGTTGATGTTCCAATCACGTTATTTTCTATGATGAACTCCAACGGGTTCTCGATATTGATGAACAGCTCATCTTGATCTTGAAACTGCGACCAGTAACTAAAGCAGTCGACTATTACTTGGTAATCTTCAGTAAGATGCTCGTAGTTAGTAAAGCTCATCGCGAGATCAGGGTAACGTTGATGAAATTCGAGTTGGCGCTCAATTTTTTCAGGAAACCAGAAATCGTCTGCGTCTAAAAAAGCGATGTATTCACCGGTCGCCTTTTCAATCCCTAGGTTTCTCGCTTGAGGCGCACCAACACCCAATGTGGACAACGTAATAATGCGTTCATCGTCTATAGAAGCAAGATACGTCGACGTTCCATCGTTACTGTTATCGTCAATGACAATCAGCTCAACATCTTGATGAGTCTGCTTTAGTACACTACCAATCGCTTTCGGCAGGTAATCCAAACAATTGTAGGTAGGAATAACAACACTTACTTTAGCCATAATGACGCCCTCAGATTTATACGTTATATGGCTGACGTTGCATGTTCTATGCCGAGAGTGTCTTACTACAAAATCACCTCTATATCAGTCACCTACGCGTCCATTCTCAAAATGACGACCAAACACAGATGTTCAAAAAAACTGCAACTCCAATTTGATTATCAATTTGAGAAAACGAGCTACCTCTTAAGGGGTAACCTTCGAAAAGCAATCAGAAAGCCCTCCAAAGCTACGATTCGATCTTGGTTCGTATCTTGCTTTATTGGTTATTACCTTGGCTTGATAGCTTTAGTCATATGGATTTGAGGAGTAAGGAATGAAGAAAGTAGCATTTGTGGCGCCAACCTACCCAGTACTCAGTGAGACCTTCATTCAAACAGAAGTCGACTCTGTGAAAGCGTGTGGGCACGATGTTTGTGTAATGACGTTCAAAATTGAAAACAGTGAAAAACAGTTCGACTACGACATTGTCGAAATAGGTAAAAATGTTCGGAAGGGTAAAGTCGCCAGCATTAACTGGATAGGTTTCATCAAGGCTGTCTCATTTATTTCTAAGCAAACCAGCATGCCGAAAAAGTCACTGTTCGCTTATGGGTTTAAATTAGCGCTGCAACTCGCGGAAAACGACGTCGAACACGTACATGCGCATTTCTGTCAGCACACCACAGCTCACGCCATCGTCGCGGCAAAGCTGCTGAATATCACCTGTTCGTTCGTTGCTCATGGTCATGATGTTTACGAGTTCGCTTATGACATTGAACATAAAATCTCATCGAGTGATTTTGTGGTTGCAGTGTGTAAAGACATGCTTGCTGACTTCAATACCATGGCGAAAGGAAACATTAAGCTCCTGCATTGCGGAGTTAATACCAAACAGTTCCAACTCAACCCAAAAACCGAAACGAAGCAACTTCGCTTTATTTTCCTTGGCCGATTAGTGGAGCAAAAAGGTATCCACCATCTTATTGATGCATTAGCGCCGATTGCCGAACCTCTCGATATTCATCTCGATATCATCGGTACTGGCGATTTAGAGCAACAGTTAAAATTGCAGGTCAAAGAGCAAGGGCTCACTCGAAACGTGACCTTTCTTGGCGCTAAACCTCACGAGTGGGTGAAAGAGAAACTATCGAACTATGACAGCCTAATCGCGCCCTTCTGTTTTTCCGAAACTGGGTGTGTGGATACAGGGCCACTGGTTTTAAAAGAAGCGATGGCCGTGGGCACACCCGTCATTACCACCAACATCATGGGATGCAAAGAGATCGTCTCACCAGAGACAGGTTTTGTGGTTAGCGAAAAGAACGTGGAAGAATTAAGAGAAGCGATTGAGCGTTTCGCGCAGCTAAGCAGTAACGATAAAGCATCGATGGGGTTAAAGGCACGTGAGAGAGTGAAAGACAGTTTTAATTCGATCAAACAAGCTCAGCAATTATCTCGTTGGATAGAGAACCCAGCTCAATAAGGATTAACTCAGACAGCTATGCCTCACAAAAACGACTGAGCACCACAAGATCAAAAGAGCGCTACATCCATTTGAAATGTAGCGCTCAACTAAGCACTGCTTAATGATAGCAACTTATGCTTTCAGTAACTTTTATTAGCTTTTCATTAAGAAGCCTAGCTAGCCGGCTCGAAGTGCCAAAATAGACTCAAGATCTTCGATGTCACGATATTGAGCTAGCTCCTGCTCTTTCGATGAAATAGCCACAATCGACATTCTATCGGCCAATTCGTTACCTTCAATACCAACGTGTCCGTTCACATGGTAGATGGTGATTTTTGAAGCCAGTTCTTGGTAGAGAGCATACGCAGGCTTAATAATATCGAGGTTTTTGATCTCGCCGCCCGACTTAGTCCAGCCCTTTTTCTCCCAGCCCGTTGCCCATTTAGTAATACAATCAATTGAGTACTTAGAGTCACAATAAATCGCAACAGACAGACCCGCGTTTAACTTCTCTTTCGCGAGAATAAACGCTTGCTTAAGCCCATGTAACTCGGCGGTATTGTTGGTACCAACAGGCTGATACAAGCCATACCACAATTCTGTTAATTGGTTGTTTTGGTATACCGCTAAACCCGTCCCCGCTTCACCAGGATTTGGCTCACAAGCACCATCGGTAAAGATCTTGATATCAAAAGGCATATCTGTGATTTGCTGCTCCGAAAGAGGCGGCACCTTCACTTTCGTCGCCTTACCCGCAGAGCTTGGCTTTGTCGCTGTAGAACCTGACGCAGACGACGTTTTACCACCGAAAGCAGACTCAGCCTCGCCTAGTGTTGGAAACGATTTATATCTCGCACCAGCAAAGCCATCGACTTGCGCTTTACACTCGTTCCAAGTGGTAAAAATACCCGGTGTGCGACCTTTCCAAACCACATAATATTTCTTAGCCAAACTAACTCCTTACCAAAACCTAAATACACAATACCCACACCTAAAATGATTCAGCTATGGGGTAGTAATTATGCCTGATTACGCTTGAAACACATAAATCATTGCATGAAATGCAGCGTGTGTTTCAAGAATATCTACGTTATCGACCAAGTATAGAGCGTTATTTCTAATCACAGACCTAACGGCTTCTGATCAAGAACCTCTATGTGCTTCAAGGTCTTGTTTTAGTTTGGTCGTTAACTTTTTAACTTTTGGGAGAACTTGTTGCATTAACGACTGAGTCATGATCATTGACTCTGTTGTCACGGTTGGCATTTTTTTCAGAATGCTTTTTCCATGTTCTGTTTTGTAGAAATCGATCATTGCACTGAGCTCTTCTTCAGTGAATTGATTGCTGTAAATCGTTACAATTCCTGGCTCTAGCTTTTGCCAGCTAACCTCCTCTTTCATTAAGTCGTTCATGCCCTGATAGTAATCATCAAAAATAGCTTGTTCTGACTCTGAAACCCCTAGGTCTTTAGACATATTAGCCATCATGCTATCCATTTGAACGTATACCGCGTCCAATGTGGAATCGACATCCATAATCTGAAGAAGCTCTTTTATCAGAGCTTGCCTATCATCTTGTGCCGCTGATAATTGCAGCGGTACGAGTAGAAATAAAATTGCGAAAAATCTATACATTTTGAGGTCCCTTTAGCTTTGTAAAACAGCTGAAATATCTTTCCAAACATCTCAACACATTGAATTATTTGCAAATTTACTCACTTTTTATCCATAAGTAAAACGAATTAAACAGTACAAAATAATATAAAATCAATTGCATTTGAATGTGAGGAATTTATTGGACAGATATGAGGAAGGCGAAGAGAGGAACAGAGCGCTTTTGAATAAAGAACCACAAGAGAACTAGAGCCTAAAAGCACTCGTTTCAAGTAATGAGTCATACACTTGAAACGAGGATAACTAATGGCGTGACACGACGTATCAATTGAGCTACGTATCAGTTAAAAAGGTAATCAACCGCAACGAGGTTATAGAACAAAAACACCGCCATGCTGACGCCGATAGTAAGTAGCACATTGCCTGTTTTCCAAATCAACAGACCTGTGACCAGCGCGCCTATCAAGTATGGGTTTTCAAAGCTTGGCCAAAATGTCTGCTCTGGTGCAAATACAATCGGCCCCCAAATTGCGGTAAGCACAGCGGGGCTTGAATAGCGTAACAGTCGACGCGTGGTTTGATTTAATCGAAGCGGGATTGCAGGCTCTAGAAACAGATACCGACTAAAGAAAACAATCGCTGTCATAAGGAATATCGTTAACCAAATCATCTCTATTTCCCCTCCACAATTGTCTTGTTGCCGTTGTTTCGCTCTTGGAACGATTCGCTGATAAAGCCCGCTAACATACCGGCAATCGCTGCAATCATTAGCCCGCCCTCAATATTGTTAACCGACATGGCAACCGAAGTGACCAGTGAAACAACCACACACACCACGACGGGTAGAGTTCGGATTAATGGGAACACCAAGGCGATAAAGGTTGCTGCGACCGCGAAGTCGAGCCCAATTTCATTAAGCGAAGGAATCTGGCTTCCCGCGACAATGCCAACAAAGCTCGCAATATTCCAAACTAGGTAAAAACCGCCGCCTACACCCGCAGCGTACCAGCGATTAAATTCTTTCTGAGACTGCCCACTACAAATCGCAAACAACTCATCGGTGAGCCAAAATCCGAGTAATAGACGCCAACGCGCAGGAAGATGGTTGATTTTGTCACGCATCGATACGCTATACAGAAAGTGTCTAGACGTGATGAATAAGGTAGTCAACAACATGGTGCCTAGACCAATACCCGCTTTAAACATACCCGCGGCGACAAGTTGCGCTGAGCCAGCAAACAAAATAGCCGACATCGCTTGCGCTTGAAGTTGATTCAATCCGGCATCTATCGCATATGAACCGGCCAGAACCCCCCAAGGGATTACCGCAATGCTCAACGGCATTCCCGCTAAAACGCCCTTCCATAACTGTGTTCGTCTATCCATTGTTTCACTATCCATATAGTTCTTTTCTCTCTTCACATTGGCTATTCAATGTAAGAGGAGTTGAGTCGGTTCGATTGTACAAACTTGCTCGATTTCATGCCCCTCTGTTTGCCGCACTTAACCGTACTTAACTGCACTTAACTGCACTTAACACAAGTTGGCCATGCCTTAGCCATGCAAGTTTAGAGCATTTTGATGTATTGCCCCGGCGTGTAGCCATTGGCCTTTTTGAAGTGTCGATGAAAATGGCTTTGATCATGAAAACCACACTCTTGCGCGGTATCTGAAATGGTATGTCCTTGTTTCAATAACTTACGCGAAAGCCTTAACCGAGACTGGATTTGATACGCATGTGGCGGAAGACCAAACTCTTTTTGAAAAGAACGCACTAAGTGAAACGGACTCAATGCCGCTAACTTAGACAGCTCCTCTAGGGACACATCGGCTTGTGGAAAATCATCTAAGAACTCTTTCACCAAGACAAGCTGGCGCTGAGTTTTTCCGTCGAGTTGAGGGTTAAGCGGCGATTTTCCGTGTCGGCTAATCAGTTTAACCAACATCCCGTACATCAAGGTCTCTCTTAACAAGCGATTGTCAGATTCATCAATCGTGTTAAAGACTAATCTCAATTGATTGGCGAGTTCAGGATCTTCAACAACCGCTCTTGGGAAGTAAGGCGCCCCGTAATTGGGTAGGTTTAGCTCTTGAGTGATCTTGGCAAGTTGATCTGGGAGTGGATACATGGCTCGATACGCCCAACCGCCTTCAGTGGCAGAGTGACCGCTATGAACTTCGTCGGCATTGACCAGAATAATCGCATCTTGTGGTGCTATATGATGCCCGCCCGTTCGATAGAAACGCTGAGCGCCCTGCTCGATGACTCCCAGCGTATAGCCCTCGTGGCTGTGGCGCGAGAAGTTCTGCTTTTCGTATTCAGCATTAAGAATTTCAAGGCCGCCGAGCTCTTCGGTTATCTTATACTCGGCCTTTTCTTTAGAGCGTTTATTGTTCTCCATAACAATTCCCAAGCCTGTTGATTATCGAGCGACTTATCAGTCTACCCTATAGTCTCTTTCAGCTTTTGTACAAAATTGCGCATTTGGCAGCTAAGACATTTTTTGACCTAGGAATTAAACGGCTCAATAACGTGCTCTAATTGCGAGCAAGATCGTGCTCTTTAAGCAGTTAGCGAAGAATTGACAAATCAACGACTTAATCATGTTCATAATCCCCGCCAATTATTGGTAACTGTTCAGAGATATGATGAAGAAAGCCTTAGCATTGATCTTTTTCTTGAGCCTTACGGGTTGCACTCATAACCAGTCGAAAGCGTTAAGCATGAACTCTTCGTCAGTTAATTCATACCCGCAGTCGATGTCGAACCTACAACTGTGCGACACCTTGTATTACGGAAGGCCGAGCAATCAAACACTGGCCGCTATTGGCAGCGAATTTAACCGAAGAGGTCTGTCAAAGCGTTGGTGTGATACCGAAACCAATAAGCTTTATTTAACCAAGACAATTGATTGGGTTACTGAACAAGTAGAAGGCAAAGAAGACTCTGAGGAAGCGTCAGCAGTGGTGTTGCCTGCGAATTAGATTGAGTAATCAGGGCTAACCAGACCATCTTATCTAGCATGCATTAGAAGAGTAATGACAATTGTCATTACTCTTCAATGATCACTTCACTTAGCCGATACCAACCATCAGGCTGTTTCCCTATATTTGCCAAATTCAAAGGTTTACTGTCACGACCTTCACTCACTGCTATTTCGATATAATAATGACCGACATTTAGATCTGTCGGCAATGAGAAGTTCGCAATAGATTTATAATCTCCAGGGAGCCAAGCTTCGCTACTTGTACTATCTTTTGCAAACGAAACCACCTGACCGTTGCTGTTTACTAATCGATAATACGCATAATAAGGTTGGTATGTTGGTGCGACTCCATCGTTAAAAATATGAGCTTCCAGAGAGAGGTTTTTCCCCATCGACAGGTAAGCTGAATGACGAATCGTATCGACTCGAAAGCGATATCCAATTTTTAGCAACGCATTATCTAACAAATCGCGGTACTGTTCGGGAATTGGCTTCGATTTCAAGTTTAGGCTACTCGCATGCTGATTAATCGCCCAGTCTAATGAGGCAGCCACTTGAGCTCTTGTGTAATGTTGTGTGGCTAGCCAACCATGCATGTCACCACAGACTTCAAAACTAACCGGCTGGTGCTGCCAAGCCGTATCAAATATTGGTGTTTGCGAGTTTGCTTGTTGAATTCGATACGGGTAGTCATCATTCATATGACTCCAAGTAGGGCCAAAATTATGCCAATCGCCCCAGCAATCGGCACGCCAGCCAGCACCTTTTTCTATTGCGTATGCGAAAGAATCCCCCCCGTTGATAAGCATTAATTTTGCAGTATTTGGGAATGCTGAAAAGTGCAGATCAACGAACTTATTTAACTGGTGTTCTGAATACCTACTAAATAGTGGTTCAAGCTCTGGAAAGTTGCTGTTATGCCACTCTCCCCAAGAACCCACCATACCTATGTCAATCTGAGCCAGCCGCGAGTCATTATCGTAACGTTGCCCATAAGCACTAAGTAATTTTTCTACATAGTATAAATAAGTTGGGTCATCGAGATCGGCTACGAAAGTTTTTCCATTTTCAACCCACTGCCCTTCGATACCTTTATCGATGAGCCATTGTGGAATTTTTGTTCCTGAGAATGGTTCATCAAGTGTCATAAAACGCAAAGCTACTCGCTTTGATTGCTTGGCATTCTGTTCAAGCAAGTCATCAATGAGAGAAAAGTTATATTCACCTTCGCTTGGCTCAAGTTCACTCCAATAATACCGGTAGTATCCCATTCCCGAGACAGGATATTGCTCAAGAGTTAGTACGGTACCCCACCCGTCGTGAAACGTTTCAACCCCCATACCTGGATTAGAGATAGGTGTATTGAGTGCCGTGATTGACGTCACTTTATCCCCTACTTCGTCAGCATAGGCGTATGAGGTAACAAAGAATACTAACGATAATAGGTATAGCCATGAGCACTGCCAGTTAGTGACTTTTTTCACTTGTTTATTTCCTATCATTTATCACTCGAGTTCAACCCTTATAGTGATTGAAACCAGTCCCATATACCTAGTGAAAAGCTCTCGAACAGATCGATACCCAGTGCAGACTTTAACAAATACAATGCCAGTAGAGCGAGCATCCCCCCCGCAAGGACAAAGGTAGTTAGCAATACCGTTGTAGCATAGACTAACCATTTAGACTCACCTTGACGCTCTGCTGTACGACGATCACGCCCACTCAACAGCACGACATAGTAGCGCTTGCCAAACCAAGGAAAGCTTTTACGGATATCAACGGAATGTTTTGCGACTAAGCCAACTTGATTAACTGCTTTTTCAATAGCTTGCCTTTGTTCTTCACTCAAGCTTTGTTGCGTTTCTTGCTGTAAAACTCGGTAAAATTGAGTCACTGCCCGGCTCTTATTAGGCTCATCCGTATCATTGTTTTTATTAAGACGATTAGTCACGCTTGCTTCCCAACATGTTATTGTAAACATCCACCGTTTGATCAGCGATTTTATGCCAGTCATATCGTTCTAAAAAGTGTTGATAGTCTTGTAGAGGCATCACACTCCTTTTATTTATTGCCTGTGATAATTCATCTATATTTTTGACTGGGTAATAGCAATCAGATTCAAGTCCAACCTCACTGTTTGGCGCAATATCGCTAACCACCACGGGTAAGGAATATGACATCGCTTCTAGCAGTGCAATAGGCAGCCCTTCATGATAAGAAGGCATTACGAATAGCTTAGCTTGAGAAAATACAACTTGTAGATCCTCCCCTTTGAGAAAACCGGTCAGTATCACGCCTGGGGTGTCTTTCGCTGCTTGTTTTAATGAGCGACTGTATTCACTTTCATGATCGGAATCTCCGATCAGTACGAGCGGCATATCAAGCTTGGATTTTGCGTAGGCTTGAAGAAGATCATGGAAGCCTTTTTCTTCAACAAAACGTCCTACCGCGACAATATATCCTCGCGCACTTAACTGGTAGCGCTCCAATATAGATGATACGACATCAACAGGCAGAGACTTAGCCGGGTTAACTCCATTATAAATAAGATGTGCATCATCTCTTTGATAAGATTGCTTAATAAGGTCATTAATCACCTCTGATATGACAATGACTTCATTGGCATATTTAACGGCAAAACGCTCACCGAGCTTCAAAACAATCTTTGCTAGCTTCCCCCATTTCTCACGCTGATAATCTGGACCATGATGGGTGAATACCACTTTCTTTCCAATCAAGCGTAACAGTGGCACGACTAACCCAGGGCCGATCGCATGAACATGCACCACATTCGAGCCATCCGTTAAGGTAGAAAATGCCGCAATAGTCGAGTGAACAATAGCTTCTAGCGATGTCTTTTTCGGAGCCCACAGTGCTTTGGTCTCGACCCCCTTATAACTCCTCGCTTTATAAGCGACATAAGGAGAACGAGCGATAACCTCTATCTCAAACCCTTGCTTAACGATAAGAGGGTAAAGGTGCTGACAGTGAGTTTCGACTCCTCCTAATACATCAGGAATACCACGCGTCCCTAGTACGGTTACTTTCATGATTGTTCACCCAATAAATTTTGATACAAATCGACCAACTGCTGATGATGTGCTCTCAATGAATAGCGAGACTCTAAGCGTTGTCTTGCTTGTTCACCATAGTACTTTGTAAGCTCTGGCCGTATCGTAAACTCATCCATCACATTGGCAAGATCATGGGCATTACCCGCTTCAAATAAACGCCCCTCCTTTCCATCTCGAACTTGCTCGGGGATACCTCCAATATTAGCGCCGATAATAGGCTTCCCGTACGACATAGCCTCAAGCACTGACATAGAACAGTTTTCATAGCATTCCGAAGGGACAATAACTGCACTCGCTTGTTTAATGAGTAAATGTAAATCCGGCCCCGTTTTAAAACCTAGCCACTCGACCTTACTCTGTTTCCCTGATAGGGAGTCTGCAAGTGGTCCTGTACCGGCTATTTTTAATGGTATCGATTGGTTAGACAACTCGTATGCCGCTACCATTGTCGCTACGCCTTTTTCCTGACTCAACCGCCCTAAATATAAAAAATATCGATGATCTGCCACGTCTTGCTGATCAACGTTCTCGTTAATGCCATTAACTATGACCTCAATTCTATTATTAGGGAGCTTGCGACGAATGATATTGGCTAAAAACTGGCTAGGTGAAACTATCACATCCAGTGATTGATAATTCTGAGCGAGCGATTGATACAGAGCCTCTACAACAAGTAAGCCACTTTTAAACCATGATCCTTGTTGGCAGCGATATCTTAAAGCGTTAAAAACACTTCCTTGTAAACACGCTTCACAGGTGTGTCCATCACGATACATTGTATAACTAGGACAGGCTATTTTAGTATCATGAGCGGTGAGTACCGTTTTACATCCGGCTTGTTTAGCAACCTTGATAATTGAGGGGGTCAGCTGGTGATAAATGTTGTGAAAGTGAACGATATCGGGTTGCTCGGTAGCAATCAACTCAGAAAGCTTTTCACACGCCTCTATGTTATGCACAAACCGCATTGCCGTTTTCAACGCGCTAAGTAAAGTAGCATTAGCGTGATAATCCACGTTATTGACGAAACTAGCACTGTAATCAGATACCAAGTTGTCATTGTGAGCCATTGAAAAGTCGATAACCGAAAACCCTCGATCCATCAACATTTCTCTTTCTTGAAAAAAGACCGTTTCAGCGCCCCCCTTTAAGAAAAAAAACTTATTCACCACCAATACTTTCATGACACATCTCGCTCTAACACTTTATGTGACGGTGGTTGATTTGGGTCTTTAATGGGCAACAACAAACCATTTACCAATCCGGCTGAAAATACTGTCAAATTAATAATGCTCTGCGCACCGTCCTTTATTGAGCGGTTTTTAAACGCCTTCGCAGCAAAGAAAAGCATCAATGGCAACAGGCTAATGGTCAACAACGAAACATTACCCACCAGCAAGGCCAAAATTAACCAAGCAAGATAGCAAGCAAAGATCAACTCATTACGCACCACACTCACAGCTTTTCGAAAGTACGCTTTACCAAACGCGCTCTTTAGCAATTCGCCTGACGCAAACAAATAACCACGATTCCATCGGTAGCGCAGTAACGTTAACGTCGGCATATCATAAGAAGTATGATGGAAAAATGGGGTATCCAAACGATGCAATTTGTAACCAGCATGTTCGAGTCTCATACCAAGCTCGGCCTCTTCATAGGCATGCAATGTGCGATGTGTAAGATAACCTATATCATTGATTGCACTCGCCCGATACAGCCCTCCCCCGGCTAAATGACTACAATCACCAGTAGGGTATATTTTGTGATGCCTTTGTTGGCGAGATTTAAATTCGTAGCTATTCGCTTCATCCATTTCAACCGCCCCCGCCACAGCGGCGTAAGCCGGCTCTTTTTCCAGAAATGCTATCGCCGCATCAATGAACCCGTCTTGTAAACGCATGTCACCATCCAATAACAATAGATAGTCACCAGTGCTGTATAAATAGCCAAGTTGATGGCCTACGCCGCAGCAACGATCATTAGCGTTGATTAACGTCACGACTTTAGCGCCATTCTCTAACGCAATTTTTTGCGTATCATCATCAGATAAGCTATCGGCAACAATGACATCATATTGATAATTCTTTAGCTGACTTTGAACGCTTTTAATCGTTGCAGCAATACCACCTTGTTCATTGAGTGTTTTTATAATCACGGTGATTCTAGGTAAAGAACTCATAACCTTGCCCCCGATTGAATAACAGTCTTGCGTATGATTAGACTTCCGCCAAGTGAAAAATAGAAAAGGAACTGCAACATAGGCACCAACATTAAAATTTGGCTGTAAGGTAAGCTTAATAAACCTGCAAAACTAAATGCAATAAACGCAGGTTGCCAAGAGAGCAATTGAATGTCTTGCATCGATAACTGCTCACGTTTTAGCACTTCCTTGGGCATTGACACCTTTAGCGCCAATAAAATTGGACATAAAAATAGGACTAACCCAACGACACCAAATTCCCACAACATCATGCTTAGTGACGTAGAATCTAGGAGGACATTAAATATTTGATTCAAGAAACCTGGAGCTACCGAACTACCGTGGTTGGTTGCATTTAACCCATAACCAAACCACACGTTAGACCATCCATAAAGCTGACTATTATCCAACCAGAAAAATAGCGTGGTCATCCGCCCTAATTCTCCCGTTGGTAAGATGTAATTTGAGTCATATATATACTCTAAAGAATCCCAAAACACCTTTAAAGCACTGTGGTCAGGGTCGGTATCAAAAGCGCTTGCGTAAGAGGCAGCAAGGACAACTATTGCCAATAAAACTAACAATCCCATGGTACAAACCATAAGAAGCACTTTCTTAATATCCTTTTGCCTAACGCCGTAAACATAACTAGGGCACAGCCAAACAAATATTAAAAGTATAGGAGCAAGCAAAATGACGAACTTAACTTCACCAAGAACGCACAAAATAAACGCGGCAACAATATGCAGTATCATGTTAAGCCGACTAACTACACCATGCCTAAATTCAGACAATTTAAGGAGCATGACAAGTAAACAGAATAACCCTAATGCTGCCGTGTTTCCCCCGCCCATAGGGTCACCACCGAAAGTCCCTACCACAGAGTCCCACTTTTCAAATTCACCTTTCAAAGCGACACGTTGTGGGACAACAACTAAAATCTGATACAAGATAACTGGGAATTGTAGATAGAAAATCCAATATAGCATCTGCACCACGCGGTAAAGCTGCGACTCTCGGATAAACCCCAATAGTAAGCATAGAAAAATAAGCGACAATGCAAGTTCGTTCTTCCAACCTACAATGGTCACCGTCAGCCCATTTTGTAGAACTGTCGACGCTAAGATCAACGTATAGGCCCCCACCAACAACAATGTGAGTACTGTTTCTATATTATCTAACTTAACCGCTTCATAATTGGTTTGCATCAATAGCAACAAAACCATCGCAAAGGCAGCAACAAATGGCAGCCAAAGCACTGCGCCGACACCAGTCAGATACTGTACTAGCCCACAAGCAACTAACGTTACAAACGTGTATACCTGCAAAAACAGACCATTATTTATCTTCAAGTAACCTCCATCGTTCGACGAAGTCGCACAGCCGTTTTATTCACTTCAAAATAAATAAACAGGTATCGAATAGAAGACAGTAGGGCGAAGGCAATAACCGAGTATGCATAATCACTTATAAAAAATGGCAGCGCACCAAAAGCCAATACCACCACCATAAGTTGCTCAAGCTGAATGCGAAGGAAATACTTGGGAGAGCCATAAACCAACTCAAGAACGGTCAATGGGCACACCGCTAGCGCCATAAACAAATACGGTAGCATATAGCGAGAAGTTGGCACTGAAGCGACCCATTCAGCGCTAAACCCTAATTGCATCACTATGGGGTAGAAAATGAAAACTCCAAGCACCGCCGTAGTCCCCATAGCAAAGAGTAACCGGCGCACCTTGGAAAATTCAGCGTAATTAAACTGATTGCGTCTAAAGTCGACAGACCAAGTGGAAAAAATAGAGTTTCTTACAGCGTTACCAATGATAACAATAGGCGCTAAGCAAAATCGGCTAACTACGGCGTAATAACCGGCTACAACAGGACTGAACCACACGTTAATAAGGATAACGGGTAAATTATTATTCACCATCGCCAAAATCTCAGCGCTCCCAACTTTGACAATATGATGTTTGTGCTTACGGAAAAATAGTGACAAGGATGAAAGCGAGAATTGCTGTAGATTCATCACGTTTCTTGGTAGAGAGTAACCAATACATAGCAACATACACACTAGCAACGATGCTCCCCAAGCCCAATAGAATGCACTCAAGTCTTCACTGACAGCAATAAGTAACAACACTAACATCGAAATCGATGTTCGCTGTAAAGCTAGTGACTTCATTTTTTGAACTCTCAGCAGTAGATTCTCAGAGATCAAAACCCATGCATGTGCCAACGTTAACATCAGAGTTTGAAGAATGGGACGGTCAAACAAACATGCAATGCCCATAGAATAAATGACCGACGCACAAACACTAAATAACAAGCAAAAAGAGACATTTTGCCCTAGCTCGTTACTCTGTTGTTTTGTCAATAGCAGCTGTGATGCAAACGTACAAACTTGTGCTCCGATTAAGGCAATAC